>NZ_SOGM01000100.1:0-181106 GCF_004403545.1 Cryobacterium sp. TmT2-59
GTGTCGCGGCGGCCGGCGCTGCGGCGCTCGGCGCCTCGGCAGCCGCGGCGGTCAGTGCGGTCTCGGCGCCGGCTGCGGGGGCGCCGGTTGCGGCAGCCGCTCCGTTCGCGGTCTGGTGGTAGCTCTCGAGGACGGGCCACCAGGACTCGTCCACCAGGTTCTTGTCGACGAGGTACCGCTCGTACAACTCATCGACGAGCCACTCGTTCGCTCCGAATTCACCCGACCTGGTCTCGTCGGATCCACTACCGGTCAACTGGCTTGACACAGCCGGTTCCCACTCTCTACGTTGATTTTGAATGTACCGGGCGCACACGAAGGCCCGGATCGGTCTGCCCATTCAGCCTAATCCCATCGGGCATGGCTGCGGGCATCCGCGCGGGGCGCTAGCGTTATTTCCATGCAGTTCTATGGAGCGGTTCCCAGCCACGACCTCACGTATTCGGACGTTTTCCTGGTGCCGAGCCAGTCGGCGGTCACCAGCCGCCTCGATGTCTCCCTCGCTCCGGGCGACGGCACCGGCGCCACGATCCCGATCGTCTCCGCGAACATGAACTCGGTCACCGGGCACCGCCTCGCGGCTTCCCTGGCACGCCGCGGCGGCCTGGGAGTGCTGCCGCAGGACATGCACCTGCAGGACCTCGACGCTGCCATCCGCTGGGTGAAGGCCCAGTCGACCCGGTTCGACACCCCCTTCGTGTTCGGTCCGGACGACACCGTGGCGCTGGCGCTGCGCCAGGTGCCGCCGGTCGCCGGCCAGGGGCTGGTCATCAACGACCGGGACGACACCTACCTGGGCTGCATCGACGCGTCCCGCCTGGCCACGGCCCTGCCCGACGCGCTGCTCGGCGACCTGCTGCACGGCAACCTCACCTCCCTCGACGCCGACGATATCGAGGGCCCGCGCCGCGCCTTCGACGTGATGACCGACGCCGATCTCGACTTCGCCACCGTGCTGCACCACGGCGCCATCATCGGCACGCTCAGCCGCAAGAGCGCGCTGCGTTCCACGCTCTACCAGCCCGCGCTGGACGCCCACGGACGCCTCCGGGTCGCCGCCGCGGTCGGCATCAACGGCGACATAGCGGCCAAGGCGATCGCCCTCGTCGCCGCCGGGGTCGACGTGCTCGTGATCGACACCGCGCACGGCCACCAGGACGGCATGCTGCGGGCGATCAAGATCGTCGCGGATCTCGGACTGGGGATCCCGATCGTGGCCGGCAACGTCGTGACGGCGGATGCCGTCGGCGACCTGGTCGGAGCCGGCGCCACCATCGTGAAGGTCGGTGTGGGCCCAGGCGCCATGTGCACCACCCGGATGATGACGGCCGTGGGCCGGCCCCAGTTCTCCGCCGTGCTGGAGAGCGCGGTCGCCGCGCGCGAGCTCGGCGCGCGCGTCTGGGCCGACGGCGGGGTGCGCTACCCGCGTGACGTGGCGCTCGCGCTCGCCGCGGGCGCGGCATCCGTGATGATCGGCTCGTGGTTCGCCGGAACGATCGAGGCGCCCGGCGCCCTGGACCGGGATGCGGCCGGCGGCCTCTACAAGGAAAGCTGGGGGATGGCATCCACCAAGGCCGTACGCGAGCGCTTCGACCGCCTGGACGCGTACGACCTGGCCCGCAAGACCCTGTTCGCCGAGGGCATCTCCAGCTCGAAGATCTACCTGGACCCGCTGCGGCCCTCGGTCGAGGATCTGCTCGACATGATCACCTCCGGGCTGCGCAGCTCGTTCACCTACGCCGGTGCGACCAACGTGGAGGAGTTCCACGCCCGTTCGCGGGTCGGCATCCAGTCGGCCGCGGGCTACGAGGAGGGCAAGGCGCTGCCCGTCTCCTGGTGAGCCCTGGTGGGCCCGGCTGGTGAGCCCTGCTGGTGAGCCCGGCCGCGAGCGTCGGCCGCGCGCAGTAGACTTAGCGGAATAATGGACGACCCCCCTCCTGCGAATTCGCCCAGCCACTGTTCTCGTCACTCGAACGGTCACTCGCCCCTGATCACGATCCTGATCCCGTTCGGCGGTGGCCATGTTTGAGTGGCTCATGCTCGGCGCGGGGCTCCTCCTCACGGTCGGCACCGGCCTGTTCGTCGCGAGCGAGTTCGCCCTGGTCAACCTGGACCGGTCGGAGCTCGAAGCCCGCCGCGACCGCGGGGAGACCCGTCTCGGCCTGACGATCTCGGCCCTGAAGATCACCTCCACGCACCTGTCCAGCGCCCAGCTCGGCATCACGCTCACCACCCTGCTCACCGGTTACACGATGGAGCCGGCCCTGAGCGCCCTGCTCTCCCCGCCCCTGACGGCCCTGGGCCTGTCGGCGGCGGTCGTCCCGGTGGTCGCGGTCACCACCGCGGTCGTCCTGGCGACGCTGGCGTCGATGATCATCGGCGAACTGGTTCCGAAGAACTTCGCCCTCGCGCTGCCGGTCCAGACCGCGAAACTGGTCATCCCGTTCCAGACGCTGTTCACGACCGTGTTCAAGCCCGCGGTCGTCGTGCTCAACGGCAGCGCCAACGGCGTGCTGCGCTCCATCGGAATCGAGCCGAAGGAGGAACTCTCCGGCGCCCGCACCGCCGAGGAGCTCTCCTCCCTGCTGCGCCGCTCGGCCAGCGCCGGGATGCTCGAGAAAGACACCGCGACGCTGCTGCACCGCACCCTGCTGTTCTCCGGGCACACGGCGTCGGACGTGATGACGCCCCGTCCGCGCGTGGCCAGCGTGCAGCGCACCGACTCAGCCCAGGCGGTGATCGACCTCACCCGCCGCACCGGGTACTCCCGTTTCCCCGTCGTCGACGAGGGCGTCGACGACATCGTCGGGATCGTGCACGTGAAGCAGGCGGTGGCCGTGCCCCGGCACCGCCGGGCGGATGTCCCGGTGTCGGCCCTCCAATCGGAGGCCATTCGCGTGCCGGAGACCATGAAACTCGACGGGCTGCTGGTCGAGCTGCGTGCCCGCGGCTACCAGATGGCGATCGTCGTCGACGAGTACGGCGGCACGGCCGGCGTGGCCACCCTGGAGGACCTGGTCGAGGAACTCGTCGGGGAGGTCGCCGACGAACACGACCGCGCCAGGGCCGGCGTGGTGCTGTCCCCGACCTCGCTGACCTTCCCCGGCATGCTCCGGCCGGACGAGCTGTTGGAACGCACCGGCGTCGCCGTGCCGGAGGACGGGCCGTACGAAACGGTGGCCGGGTTCGTGATGAGCGAGCTGGGACGCCTGCCCGTGGTCGGCGACACCGTGCGCCTCGACGCCGGAGAGCTGTCGGTGGAACGGCTGGACGGCCGGCGCATCGACCGGCTCCGGTTCACCCCCGACACGCCGGCTACGGACGAGGCGGGCACAGACGAATCAGCGGCACGGAAACAGGGCGGGGTGAGTAATCATGAGTGACTGGATGGGACTCGTCTGGCTGGTCGTGCTCCTCGCCGGCAACGCCTTCTTCGTCGCGGCCGAATTCGCGGTCATCTCCGCGCGCCGGTCCCAGATCGAACCGCTGGCCGAGGCCGGTAAGATCAGGGCCATCACGGCCCTCTGGGCGATGGAACACGCCACACTGATGCTGGCCACCACGCAGCTCGGCATCACGGTGTGCTCGCTGCTGATCCTGAACGTCTCCGAGCCGGCCATCCACCACATGCTCGAGATCCCCCTCGGCGCGACCGGGCTGCCGGAGGAGGCGATCACCGCCATCGCGTTCGCCATCACCCTGCTGCTGGTCTCCTACCTGCACGTCGTGTTCGGGGAGATGGTGCCCAAGAACCTGTCGTTCTCCATCCCCGACAAGGCCGTCCTCATCCTCGCGCCGCCGCTGGTGTTCTTCGGCCGCCTGGTCAAGCCCGTGATCGTGGTGCTCAACGCCACGGCCAACGTGGTGCTTCGGGTCTTCGGGGTTCAGCCCAAGGAGGAGGCGACGAGCACCTACACGCTGGACGAGGTGGCCACGATCGTCAGCCAGTCGACCCGGGAGGGCGTGTTGAGGGACGGCACCGGGGCGCTCAGCGCGACCTTCGAATTCACCACCCGCAAGGTGAAGGATGTCGCCGTGCCCCTGGCCGGCCTGATCAGTCTGCCGGAGACGGCCACCCCCGCCGACGTGGAGCGGGCCGTCACCAAGCACGGCTTCTCCCGTTACGTGATCGTCACCGACGGCGGCGAACCGACCGGGTACGTGCACCTCAAGGACGTCATCGACCTGGACGGGGACGCCGCGACCCAGGCCGGGCAGGGCAGTTACCAGGAGCCCATCCCGGGCAAGCGCATCCGTCAGCTGGTGTCGATCTTCGAGGACACCGACCTGGAGGACGCCCTCGCCACCATGCGGCGTTCAGGCGCGCACCTGGCCCGCTCGTTCACCGCCGTCGGCGCCACGAAGGGCGTGCTGTTCCTGGAGGACATCATCGAGGAGCTCGTCGGCGAGGTTCAGGATGCGACCCGCCGGCTCTGACCGGCGTCGACGGCCGCCGCTCAAGCGGCGGGCCACCGGGCCCGCAGGTACTGCGGCGGCCAGTAGTCGAGGCTGACCCCGAGCTCGTGCGCGGCCCGCAGCGGGAAGTGCGGGTCGCGCAGCAGCTCCCGGCCCAGCATGACCGCATCGGCCTGGCCGGACGCGAGGATCTGCTCCGCCTGTGCCGGTTCCGTGATCAGGCCCACCGCGCTGACCGGGACATCCGCCTCGGCCTTCACCTTGCGGGCGAGGGGCACCTGGTAGCCGGGGCCGAGCGGGATCCGCACCCCGGTCACGTTGCCGCCGGAGGAGATGTCGAAGAAGTCGGCTCCGGCGTCGGCGGCCCAGCGGGCGACCGCGGCGGTCTCGTCTTCGTTCCACCCGCCCGGCGGATAGTCGGTGGCGGAGAACCGCACGAACAGGGGCACGTCCTCGCCGATCGCCGCGCGCACGGCGGCCACCACGGCCAGCAGCAGCCGAGCCCGATTCGCCAGCGGCCCGCCGAACTCGTCGGTGCGACGGTTGCTCAGCGGCGACAGGAACTGGTGCAGCAGGTAGCCGTGCGCGGCGTGGATCTCGACCACGTCGAACCCGGCGCCCACCGCCCGGCGCGCGGCTGCGGCGAAGTCGCCGATGACGGCACGGATGCCCGCGGCGTCCAGGGCGGCGGGCGCGGCGTAACCCGGGAACGGCAGGTCGGAGGCCGACACGGTCTGCCAGCCGCCGGCATCCGTGGGCACCGTGCCCTGCCGGTCGCTGCCCCACGCCGGCCAGACGGACGCCTTGCGGCCCGCGTGCGCCAGCTGGATGCCGGCCTTCGCCCCCTGGGCGTGCAGGAACCGGACGATCCGGGACCAGGCGGCCGCCTGCTCGTCGTTCCACAGGCCGGTGTCGCGGTCGGTGATGCGGCCCTCGGGGCTGATGGCACTCGCCTCGGCGATGACCAGGCCGGCGCCGCCCGCGGCGATGGCCCCGAGGTGCACCAGGTGCCAGTCCCGGGGCACGCCGTCCTTCTCCTCGATCGAGTACTGGCACATGGGCGCGGCCCAGATCCGGTTGCGGATGGTGACGCCCCGCAGGGTGAGCGGTTCGAACAGGGCGGCAGCGGCCACGAAATCCCCCAGAGTCGGTTGGGGTCGGCAGCAGGACCGACCCGCAGTGCTCAAAACAACCTATCGTGAGTGCATGAGCGAACCGCGGGGATGGCTGGAATGGGACGCCGAGCAGGCGGGCGACTGGATCGCGGTGCCGCGGGCGACGGATGACAAGTACACCCGCGGGGTGCTCGGCGTGCTGACCGGCGGTCACGACTATCCGGGCGCGGCGGTGCTCGGGGTCGAAGCGGCCATGCGCACCGGCGTCGGCATGGTGCGCTACCTGGGCCCGCCCCGCGCCGCCGACTTCGTGCTGGCGCGCCGGCCGGAGGTCGTCACGGTTCCCGGCCGGGTGCAGGCCTGGCTGCTGGGGTCGGGGATGAACGCCGACCAGCGGGATGAGCAGACCACGGCCGCGCTGCGGGCGGCGCTCGCCGAGGGACTGCCGACGGTGTGCGACGCCGGCGCCCTGGACCTGGCCCGGGGGTGGCAGGCCGGGCCGCTGGTGATCACCCCGCACTACCGGGAACTGGCCCGGCTCCTGTCCCAGGACGGGATGCAGGTGACCGGCGCCCAGGTGGCCGCCGACCCGGGGGACTGGGCGACGCGTGCCGCCGCCGAGCTCGGCGTCACCGTGTTGCTCAAGGGGTCCGTCACCCGAGTCGTGTCCCCGTCCGGCCCCCGGCTGACGGTGTCGCGCTCGCCGGTCTGGCTGGCGACGGCCGGCTCCGGGGACGTGCTCGGCGGCATCATCGGCGCGCTGCTGGCCACCCACGCGGCGGCGATCCGCACGGATGCCGAGGCGCTCACCGACCTCGCCGCCACCGCTGCCCGCATCCACTCGCTCGCCGCGATCCGGGCGTCCGCCGGCGGCCCGATCACCGCACTCGACGTGGCCGAGGCCGTGCCGGCCACGGTCGCGGCCCTGCTGGGTCACACGCCGCCCCACTAGGGCGTGTCTTCTAAAGCCTGGTGAGTGTTTTTGGCAGAATTGGCGCATGTCTCGTACTGCTGTGTTGTCTGAGAGTGAGTGGGCTCGGATCGAGCCGTTGATGCCGTCATCGTCTGGTCGTCCTGGTCGCCCGTTTCAGGACCACCGGCGGGTGATGGAGGGCATCATTTACCGGTATCGGGCGGGGATTCCGTGGCGAGATCTACGCGAGACTTTTGGTCCGTGGCAGACGGTGTGGAAGCGTCATCGGCGATTCAGCGGCGATGGCACCTGGAACAGTGTTCTGGCCCGGTTGCTGGCCGAGGCCGATGCGGCGGGCAAGATCGATTGGGAGGTGTCGGTGGACTCGACGGTGAATCGGGCGCATCAACACGCGACGAATCTTCCGCGCATCACGGGGGGCTCTGTCGACTTACACGAATCTGCTGGAAGAGCCTCCTGATCATGCCATTGGCCGGTCCCGCGGTGGTTTGACCACCAAGATCCACCAGCTTTGCGACGGAAAGATGCGCCCGCTCGTGGTCTTTCTGGGCACCGGGCAAGGCGGCGATTCGCCCATGCTCCCGGAGATCATGGCTTCGCTCAGCGTCGACCGGATCGGACCCGGACGAGCCCGCACCCGACCCGACCGGGTGCTGGCGGACAAGGCCTACTCGGCCAAAGCGCACCGGGCCATGCTGCGAAAACGGGGCATCCAGGTCGTCATTCCAGAACGCTCCGACCAGGTCGCGAACCGGAAACGCCGCGGACGAAACGGTGGCCGCCCAGTCGACCTCGACAAAGAAGCCTACAAACGCCGCAACGTCATCGAACGCTCATTCAACACCCTCAAACAGTGGTGCGGACTCGCCACCCGTTACGACAAACTCGCCCTCACCTACCGGGGCGGCGCTGTCCTGAGCGCCATCATCGTCTGGTTACACGAATTAGGAGACACGCCTTAGTACTACAGTCGCATTTGTGGGATGTGACCGCGGGCTTTGTAGTGGCATTGCTGGGCGCGGTGTTGATGTTTTCGTCGCCAGAGGGAGCAGCGGATCACGTGGCAGGGGTCTGATTCCCGGTGCCAGACGATCCGTGTGATGAGGTGCCTGATTTCGGGCAGTGAGAGCCTTACCAACTGGTCGGAGCCTGGATGTGGGCCCCTTTTTTTGAGCGGATGACGCTGAGGAAGGCGTGGGCGAACATGGAGAGGGTGATGTGCCGGTACCAGCCGCCATATTGCCGCACCTGGTAGTGGTCGAGCCCGGTTTCGCCTTTGGAGGTTTGGAAGGTTTCCTCGATGGCCCAGCGGGCCCCGGCGACCCGGGCCAGCTCGATCAGGGTGACGTTCTCGGGTGTGTGGCAGATGAAGTAGGCCAGGTCGGTGGGGTCGTTCAGAGAGCGACGGGCCAGCAGCCAGTGTTCCCCTGTCTCGGCGGGGCCGTTGATGCGGATCCTGGCCCAAGAGTAGAGCCGTTCGCCCTTGGTCCCGGTGCCGGCGGTGCGGGTGCGCCAGGCCCTCCCGTCCAGGGCGGCGAAGAGTTGATCGGCCCGCCCTTCGGCGCCCAATGAACCCGGGGTCGGGGTGATGGCGCGCTGGTTCATGGGCACGGCCATCACGTAATGCATGCCGCGGGCCCCCAGCCGGCGGCGCAGCTCGGCGTGTTGGCCGTAGACGGCATCCCCGGTGGTCCATTCGGCCTCGATGCCGGCGTCTAGGGCGCGCTCAATCATCTCGGCGGCCAGCACGGGCTTGGTGGCCATCACCCGGTCCTCGGGGATTCCCGCCCGCTTGCACCGCTCGGAGTCGTCGATCCAGGCTTTGGGCAGGTACAGCTCCCGGTCCAGGAAGGTCCGCCCGGCCGGGGACGCGTAGGTGAGGAACACCCCGATCTGGCAGTTTTCCACCCGCCCGGCGGTGCCCGAATACTGGCGGGCCACCCCGGCCGACGCCGTCCCCTTTTTCAGGAATCCGGTCTCGTCAATCGCCAAAATCCCCTTGGGGTCGCCCAGATGCTTTTTCACGTAGCCGAACAAGGCATCGCGCACGGTATCCGGGTCCCAATCCGTGGTCGAGAGCAGCCGCTGCATCCCATCAGGGGTGCCATGGCCGGCCCGCTCGGACAAGGTCCAGGAGTTCTTCCGCTCCTCGTCCGAGAGCAGGCCGCGAATGTAACTGACCGCGTTGTTCCGCGGTTCCGAGCGTGCAAACTCGTCCCCAATCAACCCGCGGATCTCCTCGAGGCCCTGCGCCCATTCCTGGATCTCTGCCACCCAAATATCATCGCTCACTCGTCATGATTAACAGGATTCGGGGCAAAAGTCCGATTAAAACGCCGATACAGCCAAAAATAAACGCGACTGTAGTACTAGTCCGCCCGCCTAGTTTCCCCCCGAGTCCACCCCCCGCCCGCGGTTCCCTGACGAATTCGACGGAGATTTTGCCCGAATCGGCCACAAACAGCCCGCAATCGCCGTTTTACGGGAAGATCTCCGTCGAATTGGTTCGGCGCCGGACACCGCGCTCCGGCCTCGGCGGTGTGGGACAGTGGAGGGTGCCCGAATCCACCCCAGGACCGACCGCTGCCGCCGCGACGGATGCCACGGCGCACCCCCGCGGCTGGGTGCGGCCGGCGCTGCTGTGGGCCGGTTTCGCGGCCGTGCACGCCGCGCTGGCCTGGCTCTGCTTCGCGTCGACCGGCTGGCCGCTCGGCGATGTGGAGCGGTCCTACCTCGGCTGGGCGACCGACGCGGTCACCGGCGGCGGCGTCGTCGGGATCAGCGCCCCGTTCGTCTACCCGATCCTCGCGATCCTGCCGATGCTCGCCGCCCTCGCCTTTGGCCCCGGGCTGTACTCCCTCACCTGGCTCGGCCTCGTCACACTGCTCGACGCGGTGGCCTTCGCCGTGCTGCTCGGCCCCGGCCGCGACCCCCGGGCCCGGCTCGCGGCCGCTTGGTGGCTGGGCTTCCTGCTGCTCCTCGGCCCCATTGCCGTGGGGCGGATCGACGCGATCACGGTGCCGCTGGCCATCCTCGCCGTGCTCGTGCTGCGGTCCCGCCCGGTCTGGGGCACGATGCTGCTGACGCTCGCCGCCTGGATCAAGATCTGGCCGGCCGCCGTGATCGCGGCGCTGTTCCTGGTCTCCAGGAAGCGGTGGCCGGTGGCGGCCGCCGCGGCGGGGACCAGTCTGGGCATCGTCGTGATCGCCCTGTTCCTCGGCAGCGGCCTGAACGTGTTCAGTTTCGTCAGCGAGCAGACGAACCGGGGAATCCAGATCGAGTCGCCCGTCGCCGGGCTCTGGATGTGGCAGGCCGCGCTCAAGACCCCGGGCAACTACATCTACTACGACCAGCAGATCCTGACCTACCAGGTGATCGGCACCGGCACCCAGGTCGCGATCGCCGTGATGACCCCGCTGCTGCTGGCCTGCATCGCGGCGGTGCTGCTGCTGGGCTGGCAGGCCAACGAGGCCGGGGCGTCCTGGCCCCGGCTCTTCCCGCCGCTCGTGCTGGCGCTGGTGCTGACGCTGATCCTGGTCAACAAGGTCGGCTCGCCGCAGTTCACGGCCTGGCTCGCCGCACCCGTGATCCTGGGGCTCGTGCTGCGCGGGCGCGCCTGGCGGCTGCCGGCAGTGCTGGCCCTCGCGGTCGCGGCCCTGACCCAACTCGTCTACCCTCACCTGTATGACTGGCTGATCGTGGCCGATCCGCTCCTGGTCCTGGTGCTCAGCCTGCGCAACCTGCTCGAGGTGATCCTGCTCGGCTGGGCCGTGCGGGAGGTCCACGCGTCCGGGGCTCGGTCCGAGCATCCGGAGCACGATCTCGTCCCTCCCACCCCGAATCTGAAGGAGTAACCATGCTGGTTGCATTTTCCGTCGCCCCGTCCGGCTCCAGCGACTCCGGCTCCAGCGACGGCGACGGGGAGGGGTCCGTGCACGACGCGGTCGCCGCGGCCGTGCGCATCGTGCGCGACTCCGGCCTGCCGAACCACACCGACTCCATGTTCACCACGATCGAGGGCGACTGGGACGAGGTGTTCGCGGTGATCAAGGCGGCCACCGAGGCCGTCGCCGCGTGGGGGTCGCGGGTGTCCCTGGTGCTCAAGGCGGACATCCGTGGCGGGCGCACCGGGGAGCTGACCGGCAAGGTCGAGCGCCTCGAGAGGGCCCTGGCGGCCGCCACCCCGCCGCCGGCCGCGACCTCCGCCCCGTAGCGCCGAGCCGTCGAGGGAGCCCGTCGGGGGTGGCACGCCCCTTAGGCTGGAGGGATGCGCGCACCCACCAACGGGCCGGTGACCTTGTCCCCGACCCGCATCCGTTTCGCCCTGCTCGCCCTCGCCCTCGGCGGGTTCGGCATCGGATCGACGGAATTCGTGGCCATGGGCCTGCTGCCGAACCTGGCCAGGGACCTGCTTCCGGCGCTCTACGGCGCGTCACCGGATGCCGCGAACGCGCAGGCAGGCTGGCTCATCTCCGCCTACGCCCTCGGCGTGGTCGTCGGGGCCCCGACGATCGCCGCCGCGGCCGCGCGGTGGCCGCGCAAGCAGCTGCTCCTGGGACTGCTGGCCGCCTTCACCCTGAGCACGGTCGCGTCGGCGCTGTTGCCGACCTTCGGACTGGTGCTGGCGGCGCGGTTCGTCGCCGCGCTCCCGCACGGCGCTTACTTCGGGATCGCTTCGCTCGTCGCCGCGGACCTGATGGGCCCCGGCAAGCGCGCCCGCGGGGTCGCCCTCGTGCTCAGCGGGCTGACCATCGCGAACATCATCGGCGTTCCCAGCATCACCTGGCTCGGCCAGACCGCCGGCTGGCGGGCGGCCTACCTGGTCGTGGCGGCTATCTTCGCCGCCACCTTCGTGGCGGTGGCCCTGCTCGTGCCCCTGCAGGCCGGCAATCCCCACGCGACCATGCGGAGCGAGCTGCGGGCATTCGGCCGGCTGCAGGTCTGGTTCGCCCTGTCGATCGGAGCGATCGGTTTCGGCGGGCTCTTCGCCGTGTACACCTATGTGGCCCCGCTGGTGATGGAGGTCACCGGGCTCGGCGCCGGGGCGGTGCCGCTCGTGCTCGTCGTGATCGGCGTGGGCATGACGATCGGCAACCTCGTCGGCGGTGTCTTGGCCGACCGGAGCGTGCGCCGCACGATGTACGCGTTCTTCGTGCTGATGCTGCTGGCCCTGGCCGGACTCGCGCTGTCGGCCCAGTACCTGCCCGGTCTGCTGCTCGGAGTGTTCTTCGTGGGAGCCGCGGCGTCCGGGCTCTCGCCGGCGATCCAGACCCGGCTGATGGACGTCTCCCACGACAGCCAGTCGATCGCCGCGGCGCTCAACCACTCGGCGCTGAACGTCGGCAACGCCCTGGGCGCGTTCCTCGGCGGCCTCGCCGTCGCAGCCGGGTTCGGCTACGTCGCCCCGGTCTGGATCGGGTTGGGCCTGAGCGTGATCGGGCTGCTGCTCACCGTGGCCTCGTTCCTGCTGGACCGCACGCGGCGCCGCAACGGCGTGCTGCTGCCGTACGGGACCGAGGCGATCGCCGTGGTCCCGGCCCCCTGACCCCCGGCCCCCTGACCCCCGGCCCCCTGACCCCCGGCCCCCTGACCCCCGGCCCGCAGACACCCGCAGCCCCGCAAACCCGCAAACCCGCAAACCCGCAGCCCGCAGGTGCAGCCCGCAGCCCCTCGACGGAGCCCGCTTATCGCCCCCGCCCCGAGCGAATTCGACGGAGATTTTGCCCCAAACGGTGCCAAACAGGCCGAAAGAGCGTTCTTAGAGCAGAATCTCCGTCGAATTGGTTCAACGGCCGACGGATGCTCGGCCCACGCCTGCCGGGCCGGGCATCGGCGGCAGGGCGGGTGTTAGTCGCCCTGGAGCAGGATGCCGTCGTGGATTGCCTGCTTGCGCAGCGCCACCTTGGTACCCACGTCGAAGCCCGCGAGGCGGTACTTCTCGCGGATGCGCTTGAGGTAGGACTTGGCGGTCTCCTCGGAGATGCCGAGCTGGTGCGCGACGGCCTTGACCGGCTCGCCCGCGCCGTAGAGCGCCATCACCCGGCGCTCCTGAGCGCTGAGCCGGGGTGAGCCGTTGGCTCCGTTGCTCAGCGCTTCGTCCAGTTCGGCCGAGATGAAGGATTCGCCGTCGTACGCGGCCCGGATCGCCTCGACGATCATGGTCGCCTCCTCGCTCTTCACAAGGTAGCCGAGGGCGCCGGCGGCGAGGGCTTCGCGCACGAGTCCGGCCTCGGAGTAGGTGCTCATCAGAACGGTCTTGACGCCGGCCGTCTTGAGCGTCGAGATCTTCAGCGACACCGGGATGTTGTCTTTGAGGTCCAGATCGAGGAGCACGACGTCGACCGGGAACTCCGGGTGGGTCAGCAGTTCGGGCCAGGTGGTGACCGCGGCGACCATGCTGATGTCGTCCGCTGCGCCCCGGATCCATTCCGTGAGTGCGCCCAGCAGCATCCGGTGGTCGTCGACGAGGGCCAGCCGGATCGGGTTTTCCTTGCTCGGTACCGCACTGGTCATGGTGCTCGTGTTCGTCACTTCTGCCTCCTCATGCTGCTACCCCCGATTCACAGACACTAAGCATCCGCGGGATTGTCGACACTGCACTCGATCTCCACGCACAGACTTCCGTCTCGGCTGGAATCGACGTGAGGGCCTACCACACGGATAGCTTGCCACGTCTCCGGGTCTACCCGACGCCGTGGCACACCCTCGGTGGTCAATTCGATCGGAAATCGTAACTTCTGACCCGCGGTGAGGCCGTGAGCGGGCCGGATCGGTCCGAGGGAAAGCGACACGGATGCCTCAGACCGGTGCGTATCGCTGATCAGCAGCCAGATCGTGCGGAGCAGGGCGTCGCGCTGTGCCGGGTCGAGCATCCCGGCCAGGCCGGCCGGGTCGTTCAGGCTCACCGACGGGCCGAGGAACTCGGATTCGGTGATCGCGTGGTGCAGCCAGGTCTCCCGGCGGCCGCGGATCAGGTGGAGCCGGAGCTGTGTGGCCAGGGAAGCCGCGGTGGTCGATTTCGCCGGGCTGAGCGGCAGCGCCGTGCGCCCCTTCGCGACATCGTCCAGCAGTGTTTCCGCGTCGAGGTCGATCCGGGCCAGGGCCTCGGAGGCGAGCATGCCCAGGGCGAACTGCGGCTGGGACACGGTGCTCTGCACCAGTACCAGGTCGAGTTCGCGCTGGGCCATGCGGCGGAACGAGCGCACCACCGCGACGCCCAGCAGCGGCGGCAGGACCGCCAGGGCGATCGTCAGGAACTCCGGGGCGACGGTGAACGGGTCGATCTGGGTCTCGGCGAACGCCCCGGTCAGGAGCAGCAGGCCGAGCACGATCGCGGCCGTGACGACGTCCCGGCCACGCCGGACCGTGACCAGGGAGATGAGCAGGGTGCCGACGGCGGCGGCCGCCGTGGGGTACACGTTCGGTCCGGTCGCCGCCCCGACCAGGTCGAGGGTCACCACGACGGCGCCGCTGCCGAGCGCGGTGGCGAAGAGCCAGTCCGGCATCCGCGCCGACAATCGCTGCACCGTGACGAGGACCAGCCCCGTCGTCGCCATCAGCAGGGACCAGGCGACCAGGCTGGGAGTCGGGGTCTCGTAGGCGAACCACTGGAAGGCGAACCGCCAGAACAGGAACAGGGCGATGAAGCCGCCGCTGAGCGACAACCCGATGCCCAGGTGGCGGCCGCCGAGGCCGCTCTGGTTCGCGCGGGTGGTTTTGACCGTGCGCTCGGGGCGTCGGAAACTGCGGCCCCGGTCCTGGCGTTCCTGGTCCGCGAGCTTGTCGGCGCCCTTCAACCGCGCGGCCGCACGGATGTCCCGGCGCAGCGCATCCACCATGCCCGGTCTGCTCACTTGGGAACCTCCAGCACGACCGTGGTGCCCGAACCCGGAGAGGAGAACAGCCGGGCGTTGCCGCCCACATCTCGCAACCGGGCCACGACGGATTCGGCGAACCCGAGCCGCTCGGAGCTGACCCCGCGGATGTCGAAGCCGACCCCGGCATCGGTGACCATGGCGCGAACGGTGGAGTCGTCATCCGTGATCGTCACGTCGGCCCGGGCGACGCCCGCGTGCCGGCGCACGTTCTCGAGGCACTCGCCCAGGGCGAGGAGGAAGGAATCGAGGACGTCGCTGGGCAGGAGGACCTGACCGCTGCCGTGCCAGTCGACGTCGAGCCCCATCCGGCCGAACCGTTGCTTGACGGATTCGAGGGTGCTGCCGAGGGTGGACTCGGTGGCCGGTTCGAGCGTGTAGACCCCGGACCGGCGGGGAGTGGGCAGGCCGCCGAGGCGCAACTGGCGGAGGAGTCGGGCGTCGTCTGCGGCCTGCAGGCGGAGGGCGGCCGGGCTGACGCCGACGCCGGAATGGGCGAGGAGGGTGAGGGTGGCGAGCACGGTGTCATGCAGCAGCCGGGCATCCTGTCGGCGCTGCGCTTCGAGCTCGCTGGCGTGCCGTTCCGCCAGGTGGGCGCGGCCGATGGCGGCGATGCGCTCCATCACGCGGGGAACGCTCTGGGCGACCCACCAGCCGACCAGGGCGACCGAGAACCAGCCGCTGGTGGTCAGGGCGAGCGGCACGAGCGACCCTTTCGTGCCGCCGGTGGCCGCGAGGACGCCGGCGAGGGTGACGCCGAACGCGGCCAGGAGCCCCACCAGGCGTGCCGAGCTGACGACGAGGACCAGGGCGACGGAGCTCATCGCGCACGCCGCCACACAGCCGATCACGGTCTCCTCGACCAGGTTCAGCCCGCTCGGGTGCGTCCCGGTCAGGCCGACCGCCAGGATGATTCCGACGCCCGCCAGCACGATCAGCACCACCCAGCGCATCCGGCCGCTCCGGCCCAGCAGGTACAGGCAGTAGACCTTCACCAGCAGGAGCGGCAGGCACCAGAACAGGGCCGTCAGGCTCAGCCCGCCGGGCACCAGCATCACCAGGAGAGCCGCGGTTGCCCCGGCGAGGCCGGTCAGGCGTGCGGCTCTGCGCAGCAGGCGGTCGCGCTCCTTGAAGATTCGTTGCATGGCGGCTGGCTTACCCCTCGTTGCACTCTATACAGCACACTAGCGGGCCGATCCGGCGCGCGGGGCCCCACGGTCGCCGGCCGCCGGGCGCCGAGGAGACGGCCCAGGGCCAGACCGGTGACCAGGGCCATGCTCCCGGCCATCAGGATGCCTGCGAAGACCCCGATCAGCAGCGTGAGAACCGGTGGCTGTCCCGCTGCCACAGCGGAGGCGCGACGAGGAAGAACACCGCCAGGCCCACGCACCAGGCCGCCGCGCTGGCCGCGATCCAGCGTGCGCTGTGCGGCAGATGGCGGCGCAACTCCAGCCACTGGGCGAGCCCGATCGAGCACAGCAGGAGGCTGCCCGTTGCGGCCGCCGCCACGATGATCAGCGGCACCGGCCACGCCGTCCAGACGTCGGCGGAGGCGGAGGCCTGCAGCCCGAGAAACCACGAGAAGGCCGCGGCTGCAGCCGTGCCGCCGATCCAGTTGCTCCTCGACACGGCGGGGATGCGGCTTCGGAGCACCCGCGTCTGCGACCAGCCGAGGACCGCGCCCTCCACCGCCCCGGCGGCGACCATGCTCGGCAGGGCGGCGGCGGGCAGCGACGCCGTGGCGAGCTGGGCCAGGGCTGGGGCGAGGAAGCCCACGCTCTCACCCAGGCTCACCCACACCAGCCAGGAGTGGAGGAAATGCGGGCTCTCCCGGCCGGACCGGGGCTCCGGGTCTGACACGGCTCTCTCAGCGATCGTTGGTCAGGGGGCGGTCGAGGCCGGTGGCGGCATCGTCTGCGTCGCCGGCGGGCTCGCCAGGGGCATGGCGTTCCGGGACGGAGGCTCGGCGGGACCCTGGTCCAGGCGGAACGGCGGGTAGTCGTCCCGGAAGAGCGCCGTGTAGGCGAACACCCGGAAGATCCACCGGTCGATGCCGAGGATCAGGTCGAACAGGCCACGCCGGTACCGGTCGGTGAAAAGCAGGATCACCGCGGCGATCAGCACGAGCACCCCGATCAGGGACGGAGTGCCGGTCGTGACCCCTCGGCCCCAGTCGCCGGACTGCCAGCTCGTGGCGCTGCCGGTGAACGCCGCGACGACCAGCAGGTGCGGGATGGCCAGGAGCCACGACTTGACCAGCACGAGCCCGTGCGAGAGGTGTTCCGGGTAATCGATCTCAAGGTCGGCCGGGTAGTCGGCCGCCGGTTCCAGGCTGAACGGCGGGTAACGGTCCGTGCCGAGCGCGGAGTAGGAGTAGAAAGCCACCCGCCAGCTCCAGCGGAGCACCCCCACGTTGTAGCGGAACAGGCTGACCGGGTACCGTCCCGTGAACAGGATGGCCACCCCCGCGACCACGGTGGTCACGAAGAACCCGAACCAGAAGAACCACAGCACGACGACGTGGGGGATGACCAGGATCCACTTGACCAGCCACAGCCAGCGGGACAGGCCCTCATCGAGGGTGCCGGTCAGCCTGGCCGGGTACGGTCTCGTGTCACTCGTGTCACTCGTGGCGGGGCCTGCGGCGATCCCCGCTCCGGGAGGTCCGGCGCCGGCCGCCGGGACGCCTCCGGCCGGGGGCGGGCCGTTCCGGCCCAGACCGATGGCCCCGAACACGGTCAGGACCAGTCCGAGCACCAGGAGGGACACTCCGAGGAGCAGCAGGCCGACGGCCAGCGGGCCGAGGTAGCGAATGAAACCGAGGTGGGCGCCGGCCTGCACGGCCACGTCGACGCCGGGGCTCGCGTCGGCGTTCATCACCACGATCGCCCAGTTTCCGGGGTCGAGCCGCCAGGTGATCTGCTGCGGCCCGGATCCCTCGGCGGATTCCGTCCAGAAGCTCTGGTCTCCCGGGGCGCCCGGCACCGCGTTGCCGGGGATGTCCCGGTAGCCGACGCGGAAGGGACTGCCGGTCACGGTCCTGACCTCGGTGTGGTTCACGCCGGCCAGGTACCGGTCGACGTCCGCCTGCGGGGCGATGCCGACGAAGACGTCGTTCCCGTTCGAGGTGGAGGCCCGCAGCCGCAGGGTGACGAGATCCGACGGGACGCCCTCGCCCTCGACCGCCATCCGGGGCGACGTCAGCGCGTACGCCTCGGTGGAGAGCGGCGCGGCGGGGGTGGTGAAGTAGCCGCTGTCGTCTCGGGTGCTGCCGGCCGCAGCCCCCACCGTGCCGGCGACGGCGAGGGAGAACCCGAGCAGGGAGAGGATGGTGCCGAACACCAGCATGACGACGAATCCGGGTTTCATGGCGCGTCCTCTCGGTCGAGTGGAATTCACGCTCGCCCCGAAGCCGCCTTCTGTCAACCCCGGTGCGGGGGAACCGGCTCCGTCAGGACTCGGGACAGTTGGGCGCCGACCGCCTCGTTCTCGATCAGGAACCCGTCGTGGCCGTAATCGGACCGGATGACCACGGCATCCGTGCCGTCGATGTTCCCCGGCAGGTGCGCCGCGATGAGGCGCTGGCCCTCGACCGGGAACAGCCGGTCGCTGTCGATGCCGACGACGACTGTTCGTGCGGTGATCAGCGACAGAGCGGATGCGACGCCGCCGCGGCCGCGGCCGACGTCGTGCGAGTTCATGGCCTCGACCAGGACGAGGTAGCTGTTCGCGTCGAAGCGACGGGTGAACTTGTTGCCGTGGAAGTCCAGGTAGGACTCGACGGCGAAGCGGCCGCCGGCGCCGATCGGGCTGATTTCGCTCTGCCAGCCCCGCTCGAAGCGCAGATTGAGCTCCTCCGGGCTGCGGTAGTTCAGCAGGGCCATCCGTCGGGCCAGTGCGAGGCCGCGGGTCGGGCCGTCGCCGTCGGCGGCGTCGTAGTAGTCCCCGAACCGGAAGCAGGGGTCGCAGCGAACCGCTTCCATCTGTACGGAGTTCAGGCCGATCTGGTCGGCGGTCGTCACGGGGGGCGCGGCGAGGATCGCCAGCCGGGCCACTCGCGAGGGTGCCCCGATCGCCCACTCGAGCGCGTGCATCCCTCCCATGGAGCCGCCGATGACCGCGGCCCAGCGGTCGATCCCCAGCCGGTCGGAGAAGGCGACCTGGGCGGCGACCTGGTCACGGATGGTCAAATGCGGGAAGCGGGCGCCCCACTCCGAGCCGTCGGGCGAGAGGGACGCCGGGCCGGTGCTGCCCTGGCAGCCGCCGAGCATGTTCGGGGCCACCACGAACCAGCGGTCCGTGTCGATCGCCAGGCCGGGCCCGACGATGCCGCCCCACCATCCGCTCGTCGCGTGGCCGTCGCCGGAGGGCCCGGACAGGTGGCTGTCGCCGGTGAGGGCGTGCAGCACGAGCACCGCATTGTCGCCGGCGGGGGACAGCTCCCCCCAGGATTCGTACGCGATGCGCACGGCATCGAGGCTGCCGCCGGACTCGAAGTGGAGCGGCCCGACGTCGAGGAACCGGCGGTTGCCGACGGGGTCGCCGTCGCGCCAGGCGCCCGTTGCCGGGGGTTTGCCGAGGAGCGACCGAGCCTGGGCTTCCGTGACGAAGCTCGAGGGGACCGTGTCTGCAGCGAATTGCCAATCCATAGGCCCCCTATTCTGCCGGTTGAACGGCACCTCCGGGTGATTGTTACCGCGCAGGCCTGTCGCGCCTGCTCGGCGGATGCCGGCGTCACCACTCCTGCCCGGCGCGCCCGCGCGCCCGGCCGGCACCGGTCCCGGTCCCGCCCGAACGAATTCGACGGAGATTCTGCGCAATCAGACCGAATATGGCCTGAAACACCCGCGTGGGGGCAGAATCTCCGTCGAATTGGTGAAGAGGGTCAGGCGTTGGCGCGGGACGCCTGCACCACCGCGCGGGCGGCCGCGAGGCCGAGCTCGAGGTCGGCCTTCAGGTCGGCGATGTTCTCGATGCCGACCGACAGGCGCACCAGGCCCGGCGTCACGCCGGCCGTGAGCTGCTGCTCGGGGGTGAGCTGGGCGTGGGTGGTGGACGCCGGGTGGATGACGAGCGAGCGCACGTCGCCGATGTTGGCCAGGTGGCTGAACAGCGAGAGGTTGTCGACCAACGCGCGGCCCGCGTCGACGCCGCCCTTGAGCTCGAAGGACAGCACCGCGCCGACGCCCTTCGGGGCGTAGGTGTTCGCGGCGGCATACCAGGGGCTCGACGGGAGCCCGGCGTAGTTCACCGAGGCGATGTCCGGGTGGTTCTCGAGCCACTCGGCGATGTCCTGGGCGTTCTGCACGTGGCGTTCGATCCGCAGGCTGAGCGTCTCGATGCCCTGGATCAGCTGCCAGGCGCTCGCCGGGGCGATCGCGGAGCCCAGGTCGCGCAGCAACTGCACGCGCGCCTTGATGATGTACGCGATGCCGTCGCCGACGGCACCGGTGTAGCTGACGCCGTGGTACGACGGGTCGGGCTCGGTCAGGCCGGGGAACTTCTCGACGTTCTTTGACCATTCGAACGTGCCGCCGTCGACGATGATGCCGCCGATGACCGTGCCGTGGCCGCCGAGGAACTTGGTCGCGGAGTGGATGACGATGTCGGCGCCGTGCTCGAACGGGCGGATCAGGTACGGGGTGGCGATCGTGCTGTCGACGATGAGGGGCACGCCGTTGGCGTGGGCCACGTCGGCCACCAGCCGGATGTCGAGCACGTTGATCTTCGGGTTGCCGATGGTCTCGGCGAAGAACAGCTTGGTGTTCGGGCGCACAGCGCGGCGCCATTCCTCGGCGTCGTCCTGGTTCTCGACGAAGGTGGTCTCGATGCCCAGCTTCTTCAGCGTGTACTTGAACAGGTTGTAGGTTCCGCCGTAGATCGAGCTCGACGACACGATGTGGTCGCCGGCCTGGGCGATGTTCAGCACGGCGAACGTCGAAGCAGCCTGGCCGGACGAGAGGAGGAGGGCGGCGGTGCCACCCTCGAGGGCGGCGACGCGCTCTTCGACCACGGCCTGGGTCGGGTTCATGATGCGGGTGTAGATGTTGCCGAACTCGGCCAGCGCGAACAGGTTCTGCGCGTGCTGGGCGTTGTTGAAGACGTAGGAGGTGGTCTGGTAGATCGGGGTGGCCCGCGCGTTCGTGGTCGGGTCGGGCTGAGCACCGGAGTGCACCTGCTTCGTTTCGAACTTCCAGGCTGCAGTGTTGTCGCTCATGAGGTGGTCTCCCTGATAATCCTCGACGAGCGTGGACCGTCCATCGCTCTGGCAGCGAGTTTAGGCAGGCGGCCGGCGACGTGGCAACGAGGTCTGCAACACGGCGTCACACGCCGTTCAGCGGGCCGCCGCCGGCGGGGCATCGCCCGGCGCGGAATCCGGCGCCGCCGGCGACTCGAGCATCGTGCCCGACGGCCCCAGGTGCGGCAGCACGATCGTTCCGGTGTCGGTCGACGCGTGCTTGCGGAACATCCAGCGCGCACGCGGCTCCACCAGCGGCCGGAACACCTTCTTCACGACCGGGTGCGACAGCACGATGGAGATCAGCACGCTCAGCAGGATCACCCCCGGCAGGACCCAGGCCGGCTGCGGCCCCTCGAGCACGCCGGACTCGCGCAGCGGGAACAGCAGGAAACTGTGCAGCAGGTAGATGTACATGGTGGCCGCCCCGAACGTGCTGAACCAGGTGGTGCGCCGCGGCACGAGCAGCAGGAAAGCGACGATCAGGGCGAACGCGAGCAGCATCAGGCCCAGACGGATGCCGCCGGCCCAGATTTCGTCGAAGCCGAAGACCGGATACGCCTCGTTGTAGAGCAGGAACCGGCGCACCTTCAGGGTGCGCAGCAGCTCGATGTTCATCACGATCACCCCGAACAGCGCCGTGAACAGGGTGAGGGCCCCGATCCGCCACCGCCACACCGCCCCGGCGGCCAGGCCCAGCCAGATCGGGGTGAGCTGCCACTGGCGCAGTTTCCAGCCGAACACGAAGAAGGGCAGCAGGCCCAGGGTGCGGGAGATCGAGAAGCCGGCGTCGATGGATTCCAGGTAGCCGGAGCCGATCGAGATCAGGATGCTGATCAGGAGCGGGTAGCGCAGCAGAACCAGGAACGGCAGCATCAGGCGCCAGATCAGCAGCGCGATCAGGAACCACAGGGTCCAGGACGCGGTCGAGAAATCGGGCACGAAGGCGCCGCCGAGCAGCCAGCGGATGACCGTCCAGATGCTCTCGAAGATGATGTACGGAAACACGATGTCCGTGAGCAGCCGGTGCAGCTGGCGGGTGCCCGGGGGGCTGGATCTGGCGAAGTACCCGCTGACGGCGACGAAGAGCGGAACGTGGAACGCGTAGATGAAGAGGTAGACCTCGTAGGCGACGTTCGACTCGCCGATGAGCTTCAGGATGGCGTGGCCGATCACCATCAGCGTGATGGCGATCCAGCGCCCGTTGTCCCAGAGCGGCACCCGTCGCTTCCGGACCTGGGTCATTCCTGCTACCTGTGAACTCATCGTCCTTCTTCCCCCGCCAGAATAGAGCCATGGCTACCAAGAGAGTTGTTGTGACCGGTGCGAGTTCCGGAATCGGGGCGGCGACCGTTCGCCGGTTCCGCGAGCAGGGCTGGGCCGTGGTCGGGGTCGCACGGCGCGCCGACCGCCTCGCCGAGCTGAAAGCCGAGACCGGTGCCGACGTCTTCACGGCCGATCTCACCCGCCAGGCCGACGTCGACGCCCTGCGGGACTACCTGGCCGAGTCGGGGCCGGTGCACGCGCTCGTCAACAACGCGGGCGGCGCGATGGGCCTGGACAGCGTCGAGGACTCGCGGACCGAGGACTGGGCCTGGATGTTCGAGATCAACGTGCTCGCGGTCAAACGGGTGACAAGCGCGCTGCTGCCCCTGCTGCGGGACGGGATCCGGATGGATGGCGGTTGCGCCGACATCGTCACGGTCACGTCGATTGCCGGTCATGTTGCCTACCTCGGTGGTGGGGGCTACAACGCGGCGAAGTTCGCCGCGCACGCCCTGATGGAGGTGCTGCGCCTGGAACTGAACGGGGAGCCCATCCGGGTGATCGAGGTTGCCCCCGGCATGGTGCAGACCGAGGAATTCGGCCTGGTGCGTTTCCGCGGCGACGCCGAGAAGGCCGCAGCGGCTTACGCGAACGTGCCCAATCCGCTCACCGCGGAGGACATCGCGGAGACGATCGTGTCGAGCGTCGAGCGCCCCGCCCACGTCAATCTGGACCTGATCGTGATCAAGCCGGTCGCCCAGGCGGCCCCCACGCGAATCGCGAGAGGGCCGCTGACGCCGAAAGACTGACGCGGGCATGGCTTCGACCTACGGGTGAACCAGGATCTTCACCGCGGTGTCGTTGTGGTTGACCAGGGTGTCGAAGCCCTCGGTGACCAGGTTCTCCAAGGCGATCCGGCCCGTGATGAACGGCCTCAGGTCGATCGTGCCGGACTGCACCAGCTTGACGGTCTCCTCGTGGTCGCGTACGTAGGCGATCGTGCCGCGCAGGTCGATCTCCTTGAGCACAATCTTCTGCATGTCCACGGTGGCCGGGTGCCCCCAGATGGAGACGTTGACGAGCACGCCGGCGGGACGCAGGGCATCGAGCATGGCGTCGAGCACGGCGTTGACGCCCGCGCACTCGAACGCGACATCCGTGCCGACGCCACCGGTGATCTCGAGGACGCGGGCCTTGAGGTCATCGACGGTCGGGTCGATCACATAGTCGGCGACGCCGCTGGAGATCGCCTTCTCCTTGCGGGCCGCACTGAGCTCGGAGATGATCGTGGTCACGCCGATGCCCTTGAGGATCGAGGCCGTGAGCAGCCCGATGGGTCCGGCGCCGCCGACGATGGCGACGTCTCCGGACTTCGCGCCGCTGCGGACGACGGCGTGGTGCGCGACGGAGAGCGGCTCGATCAGGGCGGCCTCGTCGAGGGGGATATCCCCGATCGGGTGCACCCAGCGCTGGTCGACGACGACCTTCTCGCTCAGGCCGCCGCCGCCCCCGGCGAGGCCGATGAAGCCCATCTTCTCGCACAGGTGGTAGTTGCCGGCCTTGCAGGGCGGGCACTCGTCGCAGACGAAGTAGGGTTCCACGACCACGTTGTCCCCGACGTTCAGGCCCTCGACGCCGTCGCCGACCTCTTCGATGGTTCCGGAGAACTCATGGCCGAGCGTGACGGGCAGGGATTCGTGTGAGAGCGGATGCGGGTGGCCCGGCGCGGAGATGAAGATCGGGCCCTCGAGGTACTCGTGCAGGTCGGTGCCGCAGATGCCGCACCAGGCGACAGCGATCTTCACCGTTCCACTGCGGGTTTCCGGTTCCTCGATGTTCTCGATCCGGATGTCTTTCTGGCCGTAGAAGCGCGCAGCTTTCATGGGAATGATCTCCATTTTTGTCGTGGGCTCGACACAGGCGAATGGCCTGGCCCTCTAGCCCGCGGACGACACTACTCCCCCCCCCCCCCCCCCCCCCGNGGGGAGTAGTGGTGGTGCGATGGTGTTGGTTGTTCCCTAGTGCTCGACGGCTTCCTCGGCGCCGAACCCGGTCAGGGACCGGACCGACATCTCGGCGGCCAGCAGCGGGTCTTCCCTGGTCGTCGAGGTGACCGACCCGAGCCAGCCGAGGAAGAACCCGAGCGGGATGGAGACGATGCCCGGGTTGCTCAGCGGGAACCAGGCGAAGTTGACGTCGGCGCCGAACATGGACGTTTCGGTGCCCGAGAAGACCGGCGAGAACACGATCAGCACCATGGTGGCGGCGAGGCCGCCGTACATGCTCCAGACCGCACCACGGGTGGTGAAACCGCGCCAGAACAGCGAGTACAGGATGGTCGGCAGGTTAGCGCTCGCCGCGACGGCGAACGCCAGGGCCACCAGGAAGGCGATGTTCTGCCCCTGCACGCCGATTCCGCCGGCGATGGAGAGGATGCCGATCACCACGACGGTGCGGCGGGCCACCTTGACCTCGCTGTCGGGGTCGCCCTTGCCCTTCTTGATCACGCTCATGTAGATGTCGTGCGCGAAGGAGGTCGCCGCGGTGATCGTGATGCCGGCGACGACCGCGAGGATCGTCGCGAAGGCGATCGCCGAGATGAAGCCGAGCAGCAGCGGTCCGCCGAGTGCGAGCGAGAGCAGCGGTGCGGCCGAGTTCACGCCGCCGGGAGCGGCCAGGATGGTGTCGGCTCCGACGAGCGCGACGGCACCGAAGCCGAGCACCAGCGTGAACAGGTAGAACGCGCCGATCAGCCAGATGGCCCAGACGACCGAGCGACGGGCTTCCTTGGCCGAGGGAACCGTGTAGAAGCGCATCAGCACGTGCGGCAGGCCGGCGGTGCCGAGCACGAGGGCGACGGCGAGCGAGACGAAGTCCAGCGGGTTGGTGCCGTACTTCAGTCCGGGCACCAGGATGGCGTCGGCGGGGGTGCTCCCGGACGCGGCGACGGCCGTCTCGAGCAGCGCGGAGAAGTTGAAGCCGTTCAGGGCGAGCACCCAGACGGTCATCGCGAAGGCCCCGATGATCAGCAGGAACGCCTTGATGATCTGCACCCAGGTGGTGCCCTTCATGCCGCCGATGAGCACGTACATGATCATCAGGCCACCGACGACAGTGACCACGATCGACTGGCCGACCTTGTCGTTGATGCCGAGGAGCAGCGACACGAGGCCGCCGGCGCCGGCCATCTGGGCGAGGAGGTAGAAGAAGCAGACCGCGAGGGTGGTGGTGGCCGCGGCCACGCGCACGGGGCCCTGCTTCAGCCGGAAGGAGAGCACATCGGCCATGGTGTACTTGCCGGTGTTGCGCATCAGCTCGGCGACGAGCAGCAGGGCGACGAGCCAGGCGACGAGGAAGCCGATCGAGTACAGGAAGCCGTCATAGCCGCTGACGGCGATCGCCCCGACGATGCCGAGGAACGAGGCCGCGGAGAGGTAGTCGCCGGCGATGGCGAAACCGTTCTGCGGCCCGGTGAACGAGCGGCCACCGGTGTAGTAGTCGGCCGCGGTCTTGTTATTGCGGCCGGCCCGGATCACCACGATCAGGGTCACCGCCACGAACGCGAGGAAGATCGAGATGTTCAGCACCGGGTTGTTCTCAACCGGTTTGACTGCCTGGGCCAGCTGGCCCGGCAGGGACTGCAGAATGCCGGGTGCGATCATTTCTTGTCCATCCCCTCAAGCTCGGCACGCAGCTCGGCCCCGAGGGGGTCGAGACGACGGTTCGAGTACGACACGTACCACATGGTGATTCCGAAGGTGGTGACGAACTGGCCGAGGCCGAGCACCAGCCCGAGGTTGAACCGCCCGAAGACGGGGATCGCCATCACGCCGGGCAGGTAGGCCGCGACGAGGACGAAGACGAAGTACCAGATGAAGAAGAACGCGGCGAGCGGCAGGACGAACCTGCGGCGCTGCCTCTTCAGCTCCAGAAAACGCGGCGTCTTCTCATAGGCCACGTAGTCGATGGTGGATGCTGCTCCGTCCGGACGTGCATCTTTCAGTGATTCCGTCATGCGGGCTCCTTTGCTCCGGGTGAGGGGATGTGATTGCTGTGAGTGGTGCGGTGGTGAACTGTGGGTGATTTGTGGGGGCTCAACCGTCGTGGTCGGTGCCGTGGACGGCCAGTTTCAGCGCGTCCAGAACCGTCGGATCTTCGATCGTGGGCGGAACCGTGTACGGCTCCCCGTCCACGATCTGACGGATGGTCTTGCGCAGGATCTTGCCGGACCTGGTCTTGGGCAGCCGTTCCACGATGGTCACGTCGCGGAACGCGGCCACCGGCCCGACATGATCCCTGACCAGCCCGATCAGTTCCCGGACGAGGGTGTCATGGTCGATGGACGCGCCGGCCTTGAGGGTGACGAAACCGGCCGCGCGCTGCCCCTTGAGCGGGTCGTGCACACCCAGGACCGCGCACTCCGCGACGGCGGGGTGCAGGGTCAGCACCTCCTCCAGCGAGCCGGTGGACAGGCGGTGCCCGGCCACGTTGATCACGTCGTCGGTGCGGCCCATCACGTAGAGGTAGCCGTCCTGATCGAAGTGGCCGGAGTCCCCGGTCGCGTAGAAACCCGGGAAGGCCGACAGGTAGGAGCTGGCGAAGCGGTCCTCGCTTCCCCAGACCCCGAGCAGTGTGCCGGGCGGCAACGGCAGACGGATGGCGATGTTGCCTTCCTTGCCGGGACGCGTGACGGGCTTGCCCCTGGAGTCGAGGATGACGACGTCGTAGCCGGGCACCGGGAAGGTGGCCGAGCCCGGTTTGGTGGGGATATCGGCGATGCCGCGCGGGTTGGCGCAGATGGCCCAGCCGGTCTCGGTCTGCCACCAGTGGTCGACGACCGGGCAGTGCAGCCCGTCGTTGGCCCAGTGGTAGGTTTCGGGGTCGAGGCGCTCGCCGGCCAGGAACAGCCCGTGCAGGCTGGACACGTCGTGCTTCGCCAGCTCCAGCAGGTCAGGGTCCACCCGGCGGATTGCGCGGATGGCCGTGGGCGCCGTGAACAGCACCGAGACCGCGTAGTTCTCCACGACCCGCCAGAACGCGCCGGCATCCGGCGTGCCCACCGGTTTGCCCTCGAAGATGACCGTGGTGGCGCCGACCAGGAGCGGGGCATAGACGATGTAGGAGTGGCCGACCACCCAGCCGACGTCGGAGGCGGCCCAGAACACGTCGCCCGGCTTCACGTTGTAGATGTTCGCCATCGACCAGGCCAGCGCCACGGCGTGGCCGCCGTTGTCGCGGATGATCCCCTTGGGGTTGCCCGTGGTGCCGGAGGTGTACAGGACGTAGAGCGGGTCCTCGGAGCGCAGGCTGACCGCCGCCACGGGGGTGGCCTCGGTTTCCTCGTGCGCCCAGTCCAGCCAGGCCACGTCGCTCCTGCCGGAGTAGTCGGCCGCGCAGCCGGGGATCATCTCCCGGTCGCGCACGATCACGGTTCGCACGGAGCCCTTGCTGCGGGCGAGCGCCCGCTCGACCAGCGGCAGGTATTCGACCGCGCGACCCGGTTCCAGGCCGCCCGAGGCGGTCACGATCACGGTGGGGCGCGCGTCGTCGATCCGCACGGCGAGCTCGCTGGCGGCGAAGCCGCCGAAGACGACGGAGTGGATGGCGCCGATGCGGGCGCAGGCCAGCATGGCCACGATCGCCTCCGGGATCATGGGCAGGTAGATGATGACCCGGTCGCCCTGGTCCACGCCGTTGGCGCGCAGCACGCCGGCGAAACGCTCGACCCGGCCGAGCAGCTCCCGGTAGCTGAGGCGCACCCGGGTGCCGGACATCGCCGAGTCGTAGATGACGGCGGTCTGGTCGCCGCGGCCGGCGAGGACGTGGCGGTCGAGGGCGTTGTAGCTGGTGTTCAGCTCTCCGTCGGGAAACCAGCGCCAGGTTCCGGGGGAGCGCTCCTCGAGGGCGACGCGCGGCGGGGCCGTCCAGTCGATGGCCTGCGCGGCCTCCAGCCAGAAGTCCGAGCGCGTGTCCGCGTCGATGCTGCGCTGCCACAGGTCGTGATAGCCGACCGCTGGTTCCCCTGACATCCTGAACCTCCCCGTTGAAGTTCCTATGTATACATAGAATCGGTGAAGTCTTGCACAGTGTGGGCGCAAAGGGAATAACATGTCAGTTGTGTATACAGAAACCCCAACGGCGGGGGTTGCGCCGCCGGTCCGCGCGAGTGAACGCGCCTACCGTCAGCTGCGCGGGGAGATCCTCGACGGACTGCTGGCGCCCGGTGCCGGACTCCTCGAGGTCGAGCAGTCGGCCCGGATCGGGGTGTCACGAACCCCCCTGCGCGCGGCGATCGCCCGCCTGATCTCCGACGGTCTGGTGGCCGGGCGCCCCGGCCGCGGCTTCATGGTGACCGAGATGTCGGTGGACAGCATCCGCGAGCTCTACGAGGTGCGGCGGGCGCTGGAGGAACATGCCGCGCGCATCGCCGCCGAGCGCCGGGACCCGGCCGTCTTCGAGGCGCTGCGGGCGCAGTTCGTGCAGGCCCCCGGCCTGCTCGAGCGGGGGCCGGCGGGCCTGAGCCGCTACTACGAGCTGATCACCGAGTTCGACGACGCGCTCGATGCGGCCGTGATGAACCCGTTCCTGGTCGGGGCGCTCGCCGGGGTGCGCACCCACCTCGCCCGCATCCGTCGGCTGGGCCGGGACAATCCCGGCCGGCTGCGGGCCGCAGCGGCCGAGCACCTGCTCATCATCGAGGCCATCCTGGCCGGCGACTCGTCGCTGGCCGCCCATGCCACCCACGTTCACCTCCACCAAAGCCTCACGAACGTCCTCGCGGCGATCCAGGGGCACGCGGCCGATCCGGCCGGCTAATCGAAAGGATCCATCGTGCAGCTTCACCACGTTCGTGTTCACCGCAGTGACGAGAATCTCGCCCGGACGGACCAGCTCGCCTGGAAGATCGCCGAAGTCGCCGCCGACCCGGTCGCGGTCACGGACGAGGTGACCGAGATGATCATCAACCGCGTCATAGACAACGCCGCGGTCGCCGCGGCGTCGCTCACCCGTCGCCCGGTGGTCGCCGCCCGCTCGCAGGCGCTGGCGCATCCGCGGTCCTTCAACGGCGTCGGCGCGACCGTGTTCGGGGAGCAGCGCTCCCGCCGGGTGTCGCCGGAGTGGGCCGCCTGGGCCAACGGCGTGGCCGTGCGCGAGCTCGACTACCACGACACCTTCCTCGCCGCCGAGTACTCCCACCCCGGCGACAACATCCCGCCCGTCGTGGCCGTGGCCCAGCACCTGGCCAACGCCCGCGGCCTGAGCGGGAGCGACCTGGTGCGCGGCATCGCCACCGGGTACGAGATCCAGATCGACCTGGTCAAGGGGATCAGCCTGCACGCGCACAAGATCGACCACGTCGCCCACCTCGGCCCGTCGGCCGCGGCCGGAATCGGCACCCTCCTCGGCCTCGACGTCGAGACCATCTTCCAGGCCGTCGGCCAGGCGCTGCACACCACGACGGCCACCCGGCAGTCGCGGAAGGGCGAGATCTCGAGCTGGAAGGCGCACGCCCCGGCCTTCGCCGGAAAGATGGCGGTCGAATCCGTCGACCGCGCGATGCGCGGCGAAACCAGCCCCACCCCGATCTACGAGGGCGAGGACGGCGTGATCGCCTGGCTGCTCGACGGTCCGGACGCCGCCTACGAGGTGTCGCTGCCGGAGGCGAACGAAGCCAAGCGCGCCATCCTGGACAGCTACACCAAGGAGCACTCGGCCGAGTACCAGGCGCAGGCCTGGATCGACCTGGCCCGGAAGCTGCACCGCGAGCACCCCGAACTGGTCGACCCGGCGAACATCGCCTCCGTGGTCATCCACACCAGTCACCACACCCACTACGTGATCGGCTCGGGCGCGAACGACCCGCAGAAGTACGACCCGACCGCCAGCCGCGAAACCCTCGACCACTCCATCCCGTACATCTTCACCGTCGCACTCCAGGACGGCAGCTGGCACCACGTGGACTCCTACCGGCCCGAACGCGCCAATCGTGCCGACACGGTGGCCTTGTGGAACAAGGTGACCACGACGGAAGACCCGGAGTGGACCCGCCGGTACCACTCCCTCGACCCGGCCGAGAAGGCATTCGGCGGCCGCGTGGAGATCGAGCTCACCGACGGCACCCACGTGATCGACGAGATCGCCGTCGCCGATGCCCACCCGCTCGGCGCCAAGCCGTTCGGCCGCGCCGAGTACATCAACAAGTTCCGTACCCTCGCGGCGGAGGTGCTGGAGGAGGGCGAGATCGTGCGCTTCCTCAGCGCCGCCGAGCGCCTGCCGAAACTCGGCGCCGGCGAACTCGGCCAGCTCACCATCGTGGCCCGCAACGGCCTGCTCGCCTCCCTCCCCACCCCGAACGGAATCTTCTGATGTTGTACTCGACGCTCACCCCGGCCGACAAACGCGCCGGGTTCCGCGCGGCACTGGCCACCGGCCGGCTGCTGCGCTTCCCGGGAGCCTTCAACCCGCTGTCCGCCCGGCTGATCGCGGCCAAGGGATTCGAGGGCGTCTACATCTCCGGCGCCGTGCTCTCGGCCGACCTCGGCCTGCCGGACATCGGCCTGACCACCCTGACCGAGGTGGCCGGACGCAGCCAGCAGATCGCCCGGATGACCGACCTGCCGACGATCGTCGACGCCGACACGGGCTTCGGCGAGCCGATGAACGTAGCCCGCACGATCCAGACCCTCGAGGATGCCGGCCTGGCCGGCATGCACATCGAGGACCAGGTCAACCCGAAACGGTGCGGGCACCTCGACGGCAAGCAGGTCGTGGACGATGACACGGCGGCCAAGCGCATCCGAGCGGCCGTCGACGCACGGCGCGACCCGAACTTCCTGATCATGGCGCGCACCGACATCCGTGCCGTCGATGGATTGGCCGCGGCGGTCGACCGGGCGAAGAAACTCGTCGACGCCGGTGCGGACGCGATCTTCCCCGAGGCGATGGCGTCGCTGACCGAGTTCGCGGCCATCCGTGCCGCCGTGGACGTGCCGGTGCTGGCGAACATGACCGAGTTCGGCAAGGGCGAGCTGTACACGACCGCGCAGCTGGCGGACGTGGGCATGAACATCGTGATCTTCCCGGTCTCGCTGCTCAGACTCGCCATGGGCGCCGCCGAGCGCGGACTCGACACCATCGAGGCGGAGGGCTCGCTGACCACCCTCCTGCCGGAGATGCAGCACCGCGCCAAGCTGTACGAGCTGCTCGACTACGAGTCCTACAGCCACTTCGATTCCGGCGTCTTCAACTTCACCCTCAACCCGAACGTCGCCTCGTAGCGACATTGCATTTTTCTCTACGCAAAGGAGCGACATGAGTCAGAACGAACCGACGGTCTTCAAGGGCCTGGCCGGCGTCGTGGTGGACCGGACCGCAGTGTCCAAGGTCAACCCCGAATCGAATTCCCTGCTGTACCGCGGCTACCCGGTGCAGGAACTGGCGGCGCAGAAGAGCTTCGAGGAAGTGACGTACCTGCTCTGGCACGGTGAGCTGCCGACCGAGGCGCAGCTGGCCGAGTTCGAGGAGCTGGAACGGGGCTTGCGCCACCTGGCCCCCGCGGTGAAGCGCGTCATCGACGAACTGCCGATGACCGCCCACCCCATGGACGTGGTGCGCACCGCCGTCAGCCTGATCGGCGCCAACGACCCGGATGCGGCCGACCCGTCACCGGAGGCCAACCGGGCGAAGGGGCTGCGCCTCTGGGCGCAGATGCCCGCGATCGTGGCCTACGACCAGCGCCGCCGCCACGGCCTGGACCTGGTCGAACCCCGGGACGACCTGGGCTACTCGGCCAACTTCCTGTTCATGACCTTCGGCGAGGTGGCGGAACTCGTGGTCGTGAACGCGTTCGACGTGTCGATGATCATGTACGCCGAGCACTCCTTCAACGCGTCGACCTTCACCGCCCGGGTGATCACCTCGACCATGTCCGACCTGCACTCGGCGATCACCGGTGCGATCGGCGCGCTCAAGGGGCCGCTGCACGGCGGCGCCAACGAGGCCGTGATGCACATCTTCGACGAGATCGGTTTCGGCCCGGGAGCCGGGGAACGCGCGGAGACCTGGCTGAATGAGACCCTCGCCGCCAAGCGCAAGGTGATGGGCTTCGGCCACCGCGTCTACAAGCACGGTGACTCCCGGGTGCCGACCATGCAGACCGCGCTGCTCACGCTGGTCGAGCACTACCAGCGGCCCGACCTGCTCGAGCTCTACGATTCCCTGGCCGCGGGGATGACGGCGCGCACCGGCATCCAGCCCAACCTGGACTACCCGTCCGGGCCGGCGTACCACCTGATGGGGTTCGACACGCTCACCTTCACGCCGATCTTCGTCGCGGCGCGCCTGGCCGGCTGGACGGCGCACATCATCGAGCAGACCGCGGCCAACGCACTGATCCGGCCACTGTCGCTCTACAACGGCCATGAGGAGCGGCACCTGTCGTGACCTAGCATTGGACAATGGCATTCGACGCGGACGACGCAGCAGCAGACCTGGCCGACACCCAACGGGAGGTCCTGGACTGGGGCGTGTTCGCTGACGCGTCCCGCCAGCTGGCGACGGACGTGCTTGCCAGTGGTTTTCAACCGGATGTCGTGATCGCCATCGCCCGCGGCGGGCTGCTGCTCGCCGGGGCGATGTCGTACGCGCTCGGCACCAAGAACTGCGGCAGCATCAACGTGCAGTTCTACACCGGGGTCGACGAGCGCCTCCCGGTGCCCGTTCTCTCCGGCCCCATGCTCGACGCGCCGTCCCTGACCGGCCTCCGGGTGCTTCTGGTCGACGACGTCTCCGACTCCGGGAACACGCTCGCCATGGTCGTCGCCCTGCTCCGCGAAGCCGCCTGCGAGGTGCGCACGGCGACCCTGTTCACGAAGCCGCGCACGGTGCTCGTGCCCGACTTCACCTGGTGCGAGACGGACCGCTGGATCGTGTTCCCCTGGTCTTCGCTGCCCGCCGTGACCGTCCCGGTGGACACCACCGCGCCTGCCGTCGCCGTCACCGCTGCTGCCGCTGCCGAGAAGGTCGTCGCGTGAGCGTTCACCTGGTCGGCGGGGGCTGGAACCCCGGAGCCTTCGCCGACGTCTTCGGCCCGTTCCTGGCCGAGGCCGGCCGCCGGGCGGAGGCCGCGGGCCGGGCCGAGCCACGCATCGCCATCATCGCCGTGCGGGACGGTGACGCGGCCGAGCACGCCGCGAACCTGGTCGAAGCGGTCGCCGCCGCCGGTGCTTTCGAGCCGAAGGTGACCGCCGTGGCCCACGGCGACACCGCAGCCCTGACGGCCGTGTCCGAGGTCGACGGCATCGTTGTCGGCGGCGGGCTCACTCCGGCGTACCTTGCGGCCGTCGCACCGATCGCGGGCGAGATCCGCCGCCAGGTGGCCGCCGGCATCCCCTACCTGGGTTTCTCGGCCGGAGCCATGATCGCCGCTGAGCGCGCCCTGATCGGCGGCTGGCGGATGGGCGGGGTCGAGGTCAGCGCCGAACACGCCGCGGAGGGCCTGGACGAGATCACGATCGAACCCGGCATCGGCCTGCTCGACGTCACCGTCGAGGTGCACGCCGCCCAGTGGGGCACCTTGTCCCGGCTGGTCGCCGCCACCGAGGCCGGCCTGATCGACGGCGGCCTGGCCGTCGACGAGAACACCGCGCTGGTCGTCGGCGAGGGCGCGCTCAGCGTCGTCGGAGCCGGCAGCATCTGGCGGGTCAGCCAGTCCGACGGCGGCGTGCTCGTCAGCACCTTCGGCGCCTGACGCCGGGATGCCCTTCACCTTGCAGGCACTGGCGCGCAGCCGCGCCATGGATCCGGGCTGGGCCGCGGCACTCGAACCCGTCGGGCCCGAGATCGACGCCATGGCCGCGTTCCTGCAGGGCGAGACCCGGGCCGGCCGGCCCTGGCTGCCGGCGCCCGAGAACGTGTTCCGAGCCTTCGCCGAGCCGTTCGACGCCGTGCGCGTGCTGATCGTCGGCCAGGACCCGTATCCGACCCCGGGGCATCCGATCGGCCTGGCCTTCGCGGTCGACCCGCACGTGCGACCGCTGCCGCGCAGCCTGCAGAACATCTGCCGGGAACTGCACGAGGATGTCGGCGTCACGGCCGCCGACGGCGACCTCACGCCCTGGTCGCGCCAGGGCGTGCTGCTGCTGAACCGGGTGCTCACCGTGCAGCAGGGCGTGGCCGGGGCGCACCGCCGGAACGGCTGGGAAGCCGTCTCGGAGCAGGCCATCCGCGCGCTCGTCGCCCGCGACCGGCCCCTGGTCGCCATCCTCTGGGGGAGGGACGCCGCCACCCTCAAGCCGCTCCTCGGGGACACTCCCATGATCGAGTCCGCGCACCCCAGCCCGCTGTCGGCGCGGCGCGGATTCTTCGGTTCCCGGCCCTTCAGCCGGGCCAACGAGCAGCTCCGTCTCGCCGGGGCGGCCCCGGTCGACTGGTCGCTCGGGTAATCTGGAATCTCCCGGAGGAGTCAGCTGTGCTTGAAGAGGAATACCAGCCGCGTCGGCAATTGCCCCGGCATCTGCGACCCGCGCCCCCCGAGGAGGCGCCGTTCGAATACACGATGCGCGACGCGCAGATCACCGACCTGCCGTACATCCGGGAGATCTACAACTACTACGTGGCCAACAGCACGGTCACCTTCGACGTCGACCCGATGACCCTCGCCGCCTGGCGCAGCAAGTTCTACTACCTCGGCAAGCTCGGCATGCCCTTCATCGTCGCGGTGTCGCCGGCGGGGCAGCTCCTGGGCTACGCGCTGGTCAGCCCGTGGAAGGAGAAGCGGGCCTACCGGTTCACGGTCGAGAACTCGATCTACCTCGGCGCGGCCTCCACCGGCAAGGGGCTCGGCCGGGTGCTGCTGGGCGAGCTGATCGACCGGTCGAAGTCGGCCGGCCTCAAGGAGATCATCGCGGTGATCGCGGACCAGGGCGCCGACGCGTCGATCAAGCTGCACCGCGACTTCGGTTTCGACGAGATCGGCCGGATGGGCAAGGTCGGCTTCAAATTCGACCGCTGGCTCGGCACCGTGCTGATGCAGAAGAGCCTCAAGTAGCCTGACTCTCACGTAGCGCGGACTCAGCGCCCCGGGCGGCGGTGGCCCAGCGCGGACAGCCGGCCGACGAGGCCGAGCGAGAAGCGGTGCGGGAGGACGCCCACGATCCGGGCGAGAACGGCGTTGCGGCGGCCGCTGACCACGTACGGCGGCGGGTCGGCCAGGTCCAGCGCGTCGAAGGCGGTGCGCATCACGTCATCCACCGTCAGGACCCGCCGGAACCGGTGCACGTTGCCCGCGATGCCGGCGAACTCGGTGGCGACGGGGCCGGGGCAGAGGGCGGTGACCTTGAGCCCGCCGGCCCGGGTCTCGGCCCAGAGCGCCTCGGTGAAACGCAGGACGAACGCCTTGGTGGCGCCATAGACCGCCATGTGCGGGACCGGCTGGAACGCGGCCGTGCTGGCCATGTTGACGAGGGCGGCGGAGCCGGGCCGTTCCCGGAGGGTTCGGAGCAGATCCGGCAGGAGCGCATGGGTGAGGTCCGTGAGGGCCTGCACGTTCAGAGCCACCTGCTCGTGCGCCCGGTCGGCGTCGGAATCCCGGACGTCGCCCCAGCTGCCGAATCCCGCGTTGTTGACGAGGGTGCCAACCGTGATGTCCCGGCTGTGCAGGTCGGCGACCAACTCGGTGACGGCGCCGGGGCGGGCCAGATCCAGGGGGATCACCGTCGACACGGTGCCGTACTTCTCGGCCAGTTCCACCGCGAGCTCTTCGAGGCGGTCCTGGCGGCGAGCGGTGAGCACGAGGTCCGCCCCACGCTCCGCCAGCTCGCGCGCGAACCCGCGGCCGAGGCCGCTCGAGGCGCCCGTGACGAGTGCGGTGGTGCCGATCGGGTTGAAGATTGTCCGCTTCATGCGGCAAGGCTAGTCCGTCGGGCCGCGTAGGGTCGGAGCATGACCGATGCTCCTCCTGACCTGCCCGAACGCCACACGGTGCTGCGGTCCTTCGCCGGCCATCTGGAGGCCGGCCCCGACGTGGTGTTCCGGCGGCTCGCGGCGGCCCTGGCTCCCAGAGGGGAAGCCGGCGGGACCCTGTACACGGATGCCGAGCGCCGCCTGATCGTGCTGCGGCGCGGCTGGTGGTATCGCGGCGAGTACCAGGTGCGGCCCGAGGACGAGACCGGTTCGCTCGTGCAGTACGAGATCGTCAACGTGGCGCAGCCCCTGCCGTGGGCCGCGACGTGGGCGGCGGCATCCGTGCTGCGTGCCGCGCCGCGCGCCTTCCAGGCGTTGCTGACCGGCCTCTCCCGCTCCTGAGCCGGTGTTGAGCCGGGGGGAGGGCGCGGTGACTAGGCTCGGGGGATGGCCGCTCCGCACGAACTGACCGCTCTCGAACAATGGCAGGCGCTGCAGCGCGGCGAGCTCAGCCCCGTCGAACTGACCGATCACTACCTCGGCCGGATCGAGGACCTCGATCCCTGCCTCGGCGCGTTCGTGACCGTCACGGCGGACGCCGCCCGGGAGCGCGCCCGGTTCGTGCAGGACCACGTGCCGCGCACGGCGCCGCTCTGGGGGCTGCCGTTCGGCGACAAGGATCTCCAGCGCCGCGCCGGCGTGCCGGCCCGGTTCGGGTCCCGGCTGATGCGGGACTTCGTGCCGGACGAATCCGACGGTCTGGTGCAGGCGCTCGACATGGCCGGCGGCGTGAGCCTGGGCAAGACGAACACCCCCGAGTTCGGGCTGCCCTCCTATACCGAGAGCCTCGCCTCGCCGCCCGCCCGCAACCCGTGGGACCGATCCCGCGGGGCCGGGGGCTCCAGCGGCGGGGCCGCGGTCGCCGTCGCGGCCCGCCTGCTGCCGTTCGCTCCCGGGTCCGACGGCGGCGGCTCCGTCCGGATCCCCGCGGCGGCCTGCGGACTCGTCGGCCTGAAGCCCTCGCGCGGCCGCGTGCCGACGTCCTCCGGCATCGACGCCCTCGGCGGCCTCAGCGTTGCCGGACCGCTGGCGCGGACCGTGACGGATGCCGCGCTCCTCCTCGACGCGATGGTCACGCCGCGGGGCGGGCATCCGAAGCACCAGTTCGCGCTGCGCCCGCCCGGCGACGACGCCCCGCTCCTGGCCGCCGCGGTGCGCGGCGAGGGACGATTCCAGCTCGGGGTGATGACCGCATCCGCGTGGGACGACGCCTACCCGATCGAGATCGCGCCGGAGGCCCTGGCCGCGCTGGCGACGGCCACCGACGAGTTCGCGGCCCTGGGCCACGGCCTGGAGGACACCGCGCTCGAACCCGACGACAGCTACTCGCCGGCCTTCCGCACGATCTGGCAGGCCGGAGCCGCGGGCATCCCCGCCGAGACGCCGGCGGAGGAATCGCTGCTCGAACCGCTCACGCTCTGGCTGATGCGCCGCGGGCGTGCCCTGTCGGCCCGTGACCTGGCCGAGGCGCTCGCCGCCCTGGCCGCCTACGAGCGCTCGTTCATCCGTCAGCTGTCACGCTTCGACGCGGTGCTCACGCCGGCCCTCGCGCTGACGCCCCGCCCGCTGGGCTCGTATGACCAGGCGGACGGGGAACGCAACTTCGCGCAGCAGGTGCAGTACACGCCGTTCACCTCGATGGTCAATGTGACCGGGCTGCCCGCGATCGTGCTGCCGGTCGCCCAGACCGGGGAGGGCCTGCCGATGGGGGTGCAGCTGATCGGGCGGCCGGGCGGCGAGGCCACCCTGCTCGCCCTCGGCGCGCAGCTCGAGCGCCGCCTGCGCTGGCAGCACCGCACGCCGCCCGAGCCCCGGCGTCCCTGAACCAATTCGACGGAGAAACTGCTTTAAAAACACGATTACGGACTGTTTGGGACCGATTCGGGCAAAATCTCCGTCGAATTCGTTAGGAGCGGGGCCGGGCGCGCGGGCTCGCCGGCTAGACGCGCTGCGTCGTGCGGGGGGCCGCGGCGCTGGACGGACGCTCGGCCGGTGCCGCGTTCGCGGCCGGGCGGGACGGCCACCAGAACCGGTCGCCGGTGAGGAACACCAGCGCGGGCACCACCAGGGTGCGCACCACCAGGGTGTCCAGCAGCACGCCGATGCAGACGATGACACCGATCTGGGTCAGCGCCACCACGGGCAGCACGCCCAGCACCGCGAAGACGGCGGCGATCAGGATGCCGGCGCTCGTGATCACCGCGCCGGTCGACGAGAGGGCGCGAACCATGCCCTCCTTCGTGCCGTGCGCCATGCTCTCTTCCCGGGCCCGGGTGGTGAGGAAGATGTTGTAGTCCACGCCCAGGGCCACAAGGAACAGGAACGCGAACAGCACCACGTTCGTGTTGAAGGCCGGGAAGCCCATCAGGTTCTGAAAGATCCAGTTGGAGGCGCCGAGGCTGGCGAAGAAGGTGGCCAGAACGCTCCCGATCAGCAGCACGGGGGCCACCAGCGACCGCAGGAGCAGGGCCAGGATGGCGAACACGATGGCCAGGATCATCGGGATGATCAGGTCCTGGTCGGACCTGGCGCTCGTCTTGTTGTCCAACGCGGTGGCGTCGCTGCCGCCGACCAGCGCCTTCGACGCCTCGCCGGGCGCGTCGGCGTAGACCCCGCGGAGGTTTCCGATGGTGGCGAAGGTCGCGTCGCTGCCCGGTTCGCTCGCGAGGGAGAGATTGAGGCGGGTCAGGCCGTTCGCGCTCTCGCCCGGCTGCACTGAGTCGATGCCGGGGGTCTGTTCGGCGAGCGTGCCGGCCTCGGCGGCCGCGGCATCCGGTACCAGAACGATGGTCTGGCTGGTCAGACCGGCCGAGAAGGATTCTTCGACGATGGCCTGCGCCTGAACGGACTCGGGCTTGCCGAGCAGTTGGTCGGCCTGGGAGAGGCCGACGGATGCGCCGATCAGCCCGAGGCTGAGGGCGCCGAGCCCAACGATGGAGACGGCAGTGATCAGCACCGGTCGTCGCTGCACGCCGCGGCCGAGCCGGGTCCAGAACCCCGGGCGCAGCTCGGTGCCGGCCCCCGGCACGAACCGCGGCACGAACGGCCAGAACAGCCCGCGCCCGCAGACCACGAGCGCGGCCGGCAGCACGATCAGGGCGAAGAGGATGGCGATGACCACGCCGATCGCGCAGGCGAAGCCGAGCGCGCGGTTGCCCGACAGTTCCGCGAACAGCAGGGTGAGCAGGCTCAGCGCCACCGTGCCGCCGCTGGCCGCGATGGCCGGGCCGGCGCCGCGGACCGCGGTCAGCATGGCGTCGTTGCGGCTCTCGGTGCGGAGCAGTTCCTCGCGATACCTGGCCACGAGCAGCAGGGCGTAGTTGGTGCCGGCGCCGAAGACCAGCACCGACTGGATGCCGGCCACCGACGGGTCGAGGGTGATGCCGAACGGTTGCGCGAGGGCGCCGACGACGACCGCGGCGAGGCCGTCGGCCAGGCCGACGACGACGAGGGGGACGATCCAGAGCACCGGGCTGCGGTAGGTCACGATCAGGAGCACGGCCACCACGATCACGGTGACGAGCAGCAGTCGCAGGTCGGCCCCGGCGAAGGCGTTGGTGATGTCGGACTGGAACCCGACGGCCCCGGTGGCATAGGCGGTCAGACCCGCCGGGAGATCCTTCGACGCGGCGGCACGGATGTCGGCGGCCGTCTGCCCGATGTCGGCGTTGGCCGTGTCCGCATCCAGGGGCACGACGCTGAGGGCGGCCTGCTGGTCCGAGCTGAACTGCGGCGTCGTGGCCCGCGGCGCGGTGGACTGCTCGCCGAGGGCGGCGCCGCGCTCGGTGATCGCGGCGATGTCCGCGTCGGTCAGCTCGGCGCCGTCCCGGCTCCAGACCACGATGGCGGAGGTTTGCTTCGCGGAGGGGAACTCGGTGAGGAGCTTGTCGACCTGGGCGGCCTGGCTCGAGGAGGGGAGGCCCGAGCTGGGAAACTCCTCCGAATCATTGGCCGGGAGGAGCGTGAACAGCAGGCCGACGGCGACGGCCGTCGCGGCCAGGACGATCCAGGCCGTGCCTCGACCGGTGATGAACCGCAGAATCGCAATCACGATTTCCTTCAATTAGCCTGATTGCTAGGCGCCCTAGCTATGTCTCGTAATAGTATGGCCATATGGATGAACGCCGCAAGTTCGTTCCCGGGTCTGAGACGGGCGCTTCCGGTGCGCCCGCAGGCGTCACCCCGGCCACTGCCGCCCGCCCGGGCCCGGCCGCTGCCTCACTGCCGCCCGCCGCCGCGATCGGAGTCTGTCTGCACGAGATCGTGCAGCTCTCGCGCGCCTTTGAACGCCAGGTCGGGCAGGCCCTCGAGGTGAACTCGACCGACCTCTCCGCGATGGAGCACCTGATGCAGGAGGGGCCGCTGACCCCGAGCGAGCTGTCGCGCCGCCTGGACATCTCGACCGCGGCGACCACCCTCGTGGTCGACCGCCTGGTCGCACTCGGGCATGCGCAGCGGCATCCGCACGCCTCGGACCGCCGCAAGGTGGTCGTGGTGCCGGCCCCCTCGTCGGTGGTCCGCGCCTTCGAGGAGCTGCGGCCCGTGATCGGCGGCGTGGCCGCGCTGGCGGAAGACCTGTCGGCGGCCGAGCGGAACGTCGTTGCGGAGTTCCTCGCGCGGGTCGTGGGTGTCTATCGCGACTCCCTGCTAGACGGCGGGCCGGCGCTGCCCGGCAGTCGCCCCGCGGCCTAGCCGAGACCGGCCCGCCCGCCGCGGGCGGGGCGTGGTGAGGGTGGCCTTGTTTTGAGGGAATCAAAACAACTGTTAGCGTGGAGGCATGACGGGGACAGAGGTGACGCAGGCCGGGGCGCCGGAGCCCCTCGACGCGAGCATCCGTGCGTCGAACCTCAAGGTCACCGCGCCCCGCCTGGCCGTGCTCCGGGCCTTGACGGATGCCCCGCACTCCACGGCAGAACGGCTCTTCACTGCCGTGCGGCTGCAGCTTCCCGGCACGTCCCTGCAGGCGGTCTACGGTGTTCTGGCGGCCTTCACCGCTGCCGGAATCGCGCGCAAGATCGAGCCCGCCGGGTCCTCGGCCCTGTTCGAGCGCCGGGTCGGCGACAACCACCACCACATCGTCTGCACCCGCTGCAACGCCGTGCACGATGTGGACTGCGCCGTGGGCGACGCCCCCTGCCTCACTCCCGCCAACGCGTCCGGCTTCGCCGTGCACACGGCCGAGGTCACCTACTGGGGCCTCTGCCCCGACTGCCAGAGCGAAGCGGCCGGCACCGACCCCACCCCGATCGGCGCCACGCCGGTCGACCCCACACTTACCGCACCTGCCCAGCTGTCGAACAAAGGAGCACGATGACTATCAAGCCCACCACCACGCAGACGGGAACCCCCGTCGCCAGCGACGAGCACTCCCTGACCGTCGGAACCGACGGTGTCACGGCCCTGCACGACCGGTACCTGGTCGAGAAGCTAGCCCAGTTCAACCGGGAGCGCATCCCGGAGCGCATCGTGCACGCCAAGGGCGGCGGAGCACACGGCGTCTTCGAGGTCACCGGGGACGTGTCCGCGTACACCCGCGCCGCGGTCTTCCAGCCCGGCACCACCACCGAGACCCTGCAGCGCTTCTCCAGCGTCGCCGGCGAGCAGGGCAGCCCCGACACCTGGCGCGACGTGCGCGGCTTCTCGGTGAAGTTCTACACCTCCGAGGGCAACTACGACATCGTCGGCAACAACACCCCGGTGTTCTTCATCCGCGACGGCATCAAGTTCCCCGACTTCATCCACTCGCAGAAGCGCCTGCCGGGCTCCGGCCTGCGCGACGCGACCATGCAGTGGGATTTCTGGACTCTGTCCCCGGAGTCCGCGCACCAGGTCACGTACCTGATGGGCGACCGCGGTCTGCCGCGCTCGTGGCGCGAGATGCCCGGCTTCGGCTCGCACACCTACCAGTGGATCAACGCCGCCGGTGAGCGCTTCTGGGTCAAGTACCACTTCACCTCCAACCAGGGCAACATCGAGATGGAGGGCTCGGAGGCCGAGCTCATCGCCGGCGCCGACGCCGACTACTACCGTCGCGACCTCTCCGACGCCATCGATGCCGGCGACTTCCCCTCCTGGGACGTGTCGGTGCAGGTCATGCCCTACGAAGAGGGCAAGACCTACCGCTACAACCCGTTCGACATCACGAAGGTCTGGCCGCACGCCGACTTCCCGCTGATAAAGATCGGCACGCACACCCTCAACCGCAACCCGGAGAACTTCTTCGCCGAGATCGAGCAGGCGGCCTTCTCCCCGGCGAACTTCGTTCCCGGCATCGCGGCCAGCCCCGACAAGATGCTGATGGCGCGCATCTTCTCCTACCCGGACGCCCAGCGATACCGCGTCGGCACGAACTTCGCCGAGCTGCCCGTCAACGCGCCGAAGTCGCCGGTGAATAACTACTCGCAGGATGGCGCGGCGCGCCACCACTACAACCCGCCGACCGCGCCGAACTACGCGCCAAACTCGCTCGGCGGCCCGGTGGCCGACCCGCTGCTCGCGGCGGAAGGCGGCTGGGAGAACGACGGCGAGCTCCTGCGCGCCGCGGCGAAGCTGCGCAGCGATGACAGCGACTTCGGCCAGGCCGGCACGCTGTACCGCGACGTCTACGACGACGCGGCCAAGGCACGTTTCCTGGACACGATCACCGGCGCCATCAGCGGGGTCCAGCGCCCCGAGGTGACCGAGCGGGCCATCGCGTACTGGACCAGCGTCGACGCCGACCTCGGCGTGAAGCTGCGCGCGAACCTCGCGACCTGGGCCGAAGCCGACCTGCTGGCCGAGGCCGCATCCGGTTACCCCGTCGAGTAGCGGGACCCGCGGCACCGCGGCATCCGTTCGCACGCAACGCCCGGTCTCTCTCGAGGCCGGGCGTTGCGCGTGCCCGGGGCGCCGCCCGGATGGGCACGCGGAGGGGCAGGCACGCGTGGAGTCGCCGGCTTCAGGCGCGGGCCGGGCCGCCCTGCACCGCTAGGAGGGCGGCCCGCAACCGGCTGTCCGCATCGGCCGCGACGGACGCGATCTCCGGGGCGTGGCTGAGCTGCACCATGATGGCTGGATTGATGGCTTGCACGGTGGTGGCTTCGGCGTCGGGACCGCGTCGCACGACCACATTGCAGGGGAGCAGGGCGCCGATCTCGGGGTCGGCCATGATCGCCCGCCGTGCCAGCCCCGGGTTGCAGGCGCCGAGAATCAGATAATCGCCGACCGTCTGGGCCGCGTCCGCGCCGAGTTTCTCCGCGAAGGTGGCGTGCACGTCGATTTCAGACAGCACCCCGAAGCCCTGGGCGGCGAGGGCCACCCGGGTCAGCTGGACCGCCTCGTCGAACGGTGCGTCCACCGTGATCGTGTGTGCGTAGGTCATCGTGTCCTCCTGTCGGCCGGGCCCGCGTTCAGGGTCGGGCGGCCTGTTCTGGAACCATCATGCGCGCCAGACCACCCGCGCGCCACCGCGCCGGGTGACCAACACGAATCCGGTGTGAATCGCGCGTGGATCTAGCCGGGCAGGGGCGCGGCGTGCCCGGTGACCAGGGCGGCGCTCTGCTCCCAGAGCGCCGCGGCCAGGGCAGGGTCGTAGGCCTGCTTGTTGGCCTTCTGGATGACGCGCTTCTCGTAGTACTCGCCTGACACCCAGTCGGTCCCGGGCTTCGCGGTCGCCAGCCAGACCAGGGTGTCGGCGCCCTGTTCCGCCCCGAGCAGCAGTCGCTTGAGCGGGGTGCGGTAGATCAGCCGCATCAGGGTGGTCGACCCGGTGGAGAAGCTCGTCGCGACCACGCCGGGGTGGAAGGCGGCCGTGCTGATTCCCTGGTCGTGGAAGCGGTGGTGGAGCTCTCTGGTGAAGAGGATGTTCGCGAGCTTGCCGTCGCCGTACGCCTTGTTGGCGGAGTACTTCGTCTCGGCCTGCAGATCGTCGAGGTCGATCTTTCCGAAGAGCAGGTTGGCGGCGCTGGACGTGTTGATCACCCGGGCCTGGCTGGCGACGAGCCGCTCCATTAGCAGCGTGGTCAGCAGGAAGGGGGCCAGGTGGTTGACCTGGAAGGTCAACTCGTAGCCATCGACGGTCGTTTCGCGATTGCCCATGATGCCGCCGGCGTTGTTGGCGAGCACGTCGATCCGGGGGTAGCGTTCCAGCAGCTGCGCCGCGAGGGTGCGCACCTCGTCCAGGCGGGCGAAGTCGGCGACGAAGAAGTCCGCGCCGAGCTCCGCGGCCACGGCGGCGGTCTTGGCGGGGGAGCGGCCCACGATCACGACGCGGTCGCCGTCCCGGCCGAGGGCGCGGGCGGCGGCGGTGCCGATCCCGTCGCTGGCGCCGGTGATCAGGATTGTTCGTGCGGTCATTCTGGTCCCCCTGGGTCGAGTGATTCGGTGTTACCTGGCATAGCCGCCCTTCTCGAGGCCGGCTTCGATCTCGAAGCGGTTGCGCAGCGGATTGCGGCCGGCCACCAGGTAGAGCAGCGGAAAGACCATGCCGAAGCGCTGCCACTGGCGTTTGTGCACGGCCTCGTGCTCGAGGATCGCCGTCGACACGTTCTGGTTGGTCAGGTAGCAGGCGCCGACGCAGGATCCGCCGCGGCCGAAGGTCCAGGCGGGCATCCCACGGAAGACGACGAGGCCGCCTCGGCGCTCGACCGTGCCGGTGCTCCAGATCGAACCCCAGACCAGGCCCACCGTGGTGGCGTAGAGGTAGCCGGCCCGGCTGATGGGGGAGTCGAACAGGATGCGGCGCACCCCACCAGCGTAGGCGGCCCCCGCGGCAGAAGGCTGAGTATCCGATGATCCTCGACGGTGACGCTCGACTGTGACTCCGCGGCGCAGGTTGAGCGTGGCGGCGGTGGTTCTAGCCCGCGCCCGCGTCCACAACGTGCGCCGCGACGGGCGGGAGCCTTCGGGGCACGAGGGCGAGGGGGCCGAGGGGACGGGGGACGGCGGCCGGCGGCCCGGCCCGCCGATCAGGGGCGCCCGTACTCCTCGAGCAGGCGCAGCCAGACCTCGCTCAGGGTCGGGTAGCTCGGAACGGCGTGCCACAGCCGGCGGATCGGCACTTCGCCGACCACGGCGATGGTCGCCGCGTGCAGCAACTCCGCGACATCCGGCCCGACGAAGGTGACGCCGAGCAGAACCTCGCGGTCCAGGTCCACGATGGCACGCGCCGACCCGGTGTAGTCGTCGGCGTGCACGGATGCCCCGGCCAGCCAGCCGAGGTTGTAGTCCAGCACCCGGATGTGGAACCCTGCCCTCTCGGCAGCGTCCCGGGTCAGCCCGACAGACGCGACTTCGGGGTCGGTGAAGGTGACCTGCGGCACGGCCGCATGGTCGGCGGTGGCGGCGTGGGTGCCCCACGGTTGGTCGTCGACGGGCGTGCCGGCGGCCCGGGCCGCGATCACATCGCCGGCCGCCCGCGCCTGGTACTTGCCCTGGTGGGTGAGCAGGGCCCGGTGGTTGACGTCGCCGGTGGCGTAGAGCCAGGCCCCGGCCAGCTCGGGGGAGGAGCCCTGCACGAGCAGGGTGTCGTCGACCTCGAGCCAGTCGCCCGGGACGAGGCCGACCGTCTCCAGCCCGACGTCCCGGGTGCGGGGCAACCGGCCGGTGGCCACGAGCACCTCGGTCGCGGTGACCCGGGTGCCGTTGGAGAGGGTAAGGGTCACGTCGCCGTCACCGTTGCGGGCGGCCCCGGTGGTCGAGACGCCGGTGAGCACGGTGACGTCGCCGGCCCGCAGCGCCGCCGTGACGAGTTCGCCGGCGAAGGGCTCCTGTGTGCTCAGCAGGCCTCCGCGCACGATCATGGTGACCTCCGCGCCGAGGGAGGCGTACGCGGTGGCCATCTCGGCGGCGACCACGCCGCCGCCGATGATGGCCAGGCTGTCCGGGATGCCCCGGGCGCTGGTCGCCTCGCGGCTGGTCCACGGCGAGACGGAGGCCAGGCCGGGGATGTCCGGCAGCAGGGCCGCGGATCCCGTGCTGATGACCACCGCGTGCGTGGCGGTCAGCACGGTCGCCCGGCCGTCGGCGGAGGTCACGGTCACCTCGCGCACGCCGCTGAGGCGGGCGTGGCCGCGCACCAGGGCGATCCCGGCCTTCTCCAGCCAGCGAACCTGGCTCTCGTCCGACCAGTCGTGCGTGATGGCGTCGCGGCGGCGCAGCACCGCCGCGACATCCACGTCGCCGGTCACAGCCTCGACGGCCCCGCCCACACGCCGGGCTGCGGCCAGGGCGGCGCCGCTGCGCAGCAGGGCCTTCGATGGCATGCAGGCCCAGTAGGAGCACTCGCCGCCGACCAGTTCGGCCTCGACGATGACGGTGCGCAACCCGGACGAGCTGGTGCGGTCGGCGACGTTCTCACCCACGGCGCCGGCGCCGATCACGATCACGTCATAGGTGCTGCTGCTGGCGGCGGGCATCCGTCTCTCCTCGGTCAGTGGTGCGGTCAGTACTTCGGTCAGTGCGTCGGTCAGTGCGTCGGTCGGTGCTTCGGGAGCGGCTCAGCGGCCGACGAAGGTCGCGGGCTTCCGGGTCACGAAGGCTTCCATGCCGATGAGGGAATCTTCGGTCGCGGCCAGGCGGGCCAGGGCTGGCTGCAGCTCCGCCTCGGCGGCCGCGGCGCCGTCGCGCACGGCGGTGCGGGCGTTCGCGAGGGTCGCCTGCACGGCGAGCGGCGCCTGGGCGGCGACCCGCTCGGCCAGTTCCAGCGCACGGTCGAACTGGGTGCCGTCCGGCACGACCTCCTGCACGAGACCGATCCGGTGAGCCTCCGCGGCGTCGAACATGTCGCCGGTGAGGAGCCAGCGCATCGCATTGCCCCAGCCGGCGGCGCGCGGGAAGCGAATGGTGGCGCCGCCGAACGGCAGGATGCCGCGGGCCACCTCGATCTGGCCGAACCGGGTCGACTCGGCCGCGACGGAGATGTCGCTGGTGAGCATGAGCTCGATGCCGAGGGTGAGGCAGGTGCCCTGCACCGCCATCACCACCGGTTTGGACACGCTCCGCCCGTCGACCTGCCACGGGTGGATGCCGCCTTCGGGCACCATGTCGAGGCCGTCCGGCCCGATCCTCGGCCCGACGTCCGCCAGGTCGAGACCGGCCGTGAAATGGTCGCCGACGGCGTAAACGAGGCCGACCCGCAGCTCGGGGTCGCGTTCGAGCTCACCGTAGGCGAGGGCCAGCTGCTGCAGCAGGGCGAAGTCGGCGGCGTTGCGCTTCTCCGGTCGGTTGAACCCGATCAGGAACACGTGTCCGCGCCGCTCCGTGATGATCCTTGGTTCGGGACCGGACTGCTCGGAACCGGAAATCTGCTCGTTCACGGATGCCTCCTTTGGCGTCGTGACGCTCGGCGCGTCGGTCCTATGCTACGGGTGTGCCGCCGGGTCGGTGAGCGCAAGGCCGGGTCAGAGCGGGTTAATGGGGCCTCGGTCGAGACCGGGCCGACTTCGTCAGCGGGTCAGGGCGCCGATGATGCGCAGGATGCTGGGGAGGTCGTCGCTGGCCGCTTCCGGTGACGACGGCGAGAAGCCGGCGATGGTGGCTCCGGCCAGCTCGAAGTTCGCCCGCAGGGCGGTGATCGCCGCGTTCAGCGCCTCGACGCTCAACCCGAACGGGTACAGGTCGGCCAGGCCGCCCAGCACGGACGGGTCCAGCACGTTCAGGTCCAGGTGCAGGTAGAACGCCGTTGCCCCGGTGGCGAGCACGGCGGCGACCAATGCATCGGGGGTGTCCAGGTCCCCGATCGGGAGGCTCACGATCCGGAGTTCCTGAATCAGGTCGGCTTCGGCCGGGTCGATGTCCCGGGCGCCGCCGATCACGACCCGCTCCAGCGGGATGCGGTCGTCGGCGCCGAGGGTCAGACCCTCGGCCCCCTCGCCGGTGATGGCCCGCAGCACCATGCCGGCGAACCCGCCGGAGGGCGAGGACTCCGGGGTGTGCAGGGCCGGGTGCGCGTCGAGCCAGACCAGGGCCAGGTGACCCGGATGCTCCCGCGCGGCGTGTTCGACGGCGGCGAGGGAGATCCCGTTGTCGCCGCCGATCGTCAGCACCGCGTCGGTGCTGCCGCGGAGCGTGGCCGCGAGGCGCTCCCGCACCGTGACCAGGGTGGAGAAGCGGTCGATGCCGGTGCCCTGCGAATCTCCGGCCTCGACCGGCACGGGAACCTCCCGGGTCGCCGACGAGGGAAGGTCGCCCCGGATCGCCTCCGCCCCGTCACTCAGGCGCATCGCGCGCGGAGAAACCGAACCCTGCCACTGCGGCACAACAACGAAGGTGGGAGCCATCTCCTCAGTATGCTCCAAGACCCTGATTCCGCGGGAGATTTCTGCGGGCACAGAGACGGGCGCCGGCGGGATGTTCCCGTCGGCACCCGGTTGCGCCCCGAGCGGAGGCCCGGAGCGTTGCTACTGCGTGATGGAGCTGGTTCCGCCGGCCTTCATGGCGGCGAGCCGGGCGTCGACCTCGGAGAGCTCGCCGAGGTCTTCGAGGCTTTCGAACTGGGCGTCCAGGCTCGATGCGGCCAGCTCGTTGGCACCGCGCACGCGGGCTTCCTCGCGGCGGATCTTGTCTTCGAAACGGCTGACCTCGCTGGTGGGATCCATGATGTCGATGCTCTTGACGGCATCCATCACCTTGGTCTGCGCCTCGGCGGTCTTCGAGCGGGCGATCAGTTCGTTGCGCTTGGAGGAGAGCTGGTTCAGCTTCTCCTTCATCTTGTTCAGGCCGTCCTTGAGCTGGGCGACGACGGCGGTCTGCGAGGCGATCTGCGGCTCGGCCTGCTTCGCTTCCTTCTCGGACTGCATCTGGCGTCCGAGGGCCACCTTGGCGAGGTTGTCGAAGCGGTCCGCGTCGGCCGCGTTGCCGGCCGAACGCAGTTCATCCGCTTTGCGGCTGGCTGCCAGGGCCTTGCTGCCCCACTCGCTCGCCGCCTCGACGTCTTCGCGGTAATCGTCCTCGAGCAGGCGCAGATTGCCGATCGTCTCTGCGATGGCGCTCTCCGCGTCGGCGATGCTGTTGGTGTAGTCGCGCACCATCTGGTCGAGCATGCGCTTCGGGTCCTCCGCGGAGTCCAGAAGCGCGTTGATGTTCGCCTTGGCCAGCTGGGAGATGCGGCCGAAGATTGACTGTTTCGTCATTGCGGTGTCCTTTCGAATGTCCGGATGAACGGATGTTTCCATTGTGTCGGGAAGTGGTGTGAAACGGATGTGCCCGGCGCCTAGAACCTGCCCCCGCCGCCGCGGCGTGACCGGGCGCCCGCGCCGCCGAAACCGCCGGGGATGCCGAAGCCGCCGCCCCCGCCTCGGCGACCGCCCCCGCTCCCGCCGCCGAACATGCCGCCGCTCCGGCCGCCTCCGCCGCCGGACAGGATCGAGCTGATCAGGATGCCGCCGAGGATGGCGCCCATCGTGCCGTTGTCGCCGCCTCCGCCTCCGTAGCCGGCACCGCGGGCGCCCTGGCCGGCGAACCCGTCCACATCGTTTCGGGCGCGGGCGATGGCGTCCGCGGCGAGGGCGTTGGCGCGCTGGGAGGCCGCGAGGGCTGCGGGAGGGTCGGTGGCCGCCGTGGATTCGGCTTCGACCAGGAGCCGTCCCGCCTCGGCCAGCCGGGTCCGGGCCTCCGCGCCGACGGCCCCGCGGCGGGCGGTGATGAAGTCCTCCGCGGCCGACACCCGGCCGCGCGCCGCCAGCAGGTTCTGGTTCAGGGCGGCCTGGGCGCGCTGGGCCTGGGCGACGGCGTCCCGCACGCCCTGCAGCGCGGCATCCATCTGGGTGTTGGCGGCGTCGAGCAGGCGCATCAGTTCCAGCGGATTGACGTGGCCGGCGCCGAGCCGGGTTGTGACCTCGGCCAGCGTCTGCTCGGCCTGCTCGATCGCTCCGGGCAGCGCGGCCGACGCGGGGGTGTCGGTCGGCAGGCCGCGCGCCGTGATGATGTCGGACTGCAGCTCGGCGACCGTGCCGGCGACGCTCTGGTCGGCCGCCTGCAGGTCGGCACCCAGCCGGTCCACCGCGTCGAGCAGCAACGTCGCCTGGTCGACGGATTCCTCGGCGGCACGGATGCCGACGGCGGCGGCGGCCGTGTCGCCGCCGGCCAGCCGCGTTCCGCCCTCGGTCAGCGCGGTCGAGGTGAACGCCAGCCGCTCCCGGGCCTCGCGGGCGTTGTCGGCGACCGTGCCCAGCACTTCCTCGGAGTAGCGGGCCCCGAGCGCAGCGAGGGCGGCCTCGGCGGACGCCACTCGGTCGGAGACGGCGGCGGCCTTCCGGGCGACGGATGCCGCCATCTCCGGCGCGTTCTTCTCCAGCTGGCGCAGCTCGTCGAAGCTGTCGGCCTGCGCGTCCAGGGCGGCGTTGGCCTGGCCGCAGAGGTCGATGATCGCGCCGTACCAGGCCCGCTTCTGCTCCTCGGAGTCGGGGATGGCGTCGTCGAGCTGCTGCTGCAGTTCGAAGGCCTGGGTGAGCTGGGCCTTCGCCGTGACCAGGGTGGCCTGGAAGGCATCCGTGGCGGCGGCGCCGTACTGGGCGATCGCGAAGCCGAGTTCCTGCTCACTGGAACGGATCGCGTCGTCGGTCTGCACCAGGGTGCTCGCGGCGCGCCGTTTGAGTTCGGGGGTCGGCAGCGCCGGGAGCCCGGTCGCCGGAGCGCCCCCGGCGGACAGGGCGCCCTTGCGGCGGCCGCGGAGGACGAAGTACAGCACCAGGCCCACGATCAGGAGCACGATCACGGCGATGACCACGAACGCCAGGACGAGGAAGCCGCCGCCCCCGCCGGCCCCGCTGCCGCCGGGGGCGCTACCCGGCGTGATCGCGGGCGCGGTGACCGGTTGGCCCTGCAGGCTGGCGGCGAGGCCGTCGGCGGCCCCGATGGCGGCTCCCGCCCAGTCGTTCTCGCGCAGGGCCGGTTCGATGGCGACGGTCTCGACCTCGGTCAGCTGGGCATCCGTCAGGGCGAAGTCGGGTGCGACCGACAGCTGGTACTCCCGGTCGCCGGTGGCGACGGCCAGCAGCACGTCGTTCGTGCCCAGCCCGTTGTTGTCGGCGGTCTTGTCGGCCCACTGCGTGCGGTCTGAGACGCCGGTGAAACTGTCGACGTAGACCACGAAGAGGTCGGTTCCGGTGTCGGCATACAGCTTGTCCAGGGCCGCGGTGACCTCGTCGCTGCGTTCGGTGACGGCACCCGCCGGGTCGGCGATGTGGCTGGCCCCGAACGTGACCGGGTCCTCGGCCCACGCGACCGTGGGAGGGGCGCAGACGCAGGCCGCTGCCACGACTACCGGGATCAGCCACCGTGACCGCATGGGCCCACTTCCTCACACAGTATCGATGCTCAGGGGTTCCTTTTTCGAGCATAGAGCGGTGTGCGGGGCGAGTCCACCGTGCGCGGCGCGCTGCGGGTGCGCGGCCGGTGCGCGGTTGCGCGGGCTGCGTTGCGCCCGGTCTGTTGCGCCCTGTTACGGCTCCGCGGGGCCCGCGGGCGGGTTCCCTGCAGACTGGTGCGACACCCCACCCCCGGAACCGGCAGCGGAAGGCGACCATGACCTCAGCATTCAGCTCGCCGCCCTACCCCGCCTCCGCTCCCGCCTCCGCGCCGCGGCTGGCCGTCGTCGAAGTCACCCGTCACCGGCCCGACCTGCCCGAGTACCACGCCAAGGTGCAGGTGCTGATCGGGAACGCCGTGACCGCCGGGGAGCGCGGCGGCTGGCAGGTCACCCGGGTGGCCGCGGCCGACCTGACCACCCCCGAGCTGCTCACGGCGACGGATGCCTGCGACGCCATCCTGATCATGGGCGGTGAAGACATCGCGCCCCGGTTCTACGGCGGCTACACCGGGTACGGGGGCGAAACCCGCCACTACGAGACGGCGGATGCCGGCCAGATCGCCCTCGTGCGGCGGGCCCTGGACCGCGGCACCCCGCTACTCGGCATTTGCCGGGGCCTGCAGATCATCAACGTGGCCCTCGGCGGCACGATCGTGCAGCACATCGAGGACGGCATCCACCGCAACGTGGGAGTGCCCATCGACCGGATCCTGAGCGAGCACCCGGTTCGGCTGATCGCCGGCAGCACACTACAGGGCAGCCTCCGCGCCACCCGGATCTCGGTGCAGAGCGCGCACCACCAGTGCGTGGGCCGGCTCGGCGAGGGCCTGTCGCCGGCCGGCGTGGCCCCGGACGGTCTGGTCGAGGCCATCGAGCACGCCTCCGCCCCGATCACGGGCGTGCAGTGGCACCCCGAGGCCCCGGATTCCCCCGCCGAGCAGCTGCCGCTGCTACTGGCCGCCCTGCAGACCCAGCTGGCCCCGGCCCGCGTCGCCGAGCAGCTCGCCGCCTGAGCCCCCTCGCCGCGCACGCCACCCCGCACCCCAAGCCCCGCCCCTAACGAATTCGACGGAGATTTTGCCCCAATCGGGCCCGAACACCCCTGAAAACGCCCTTTTTCGGCAAAATCTCCGTCGAATTGGTTCGGCGCCCACCCGGCGGGCGGACCGGTGCCGGAACGGGCGCACCGGATGCCGCGCCTCGGCATGCGACGCGTCATCCGCCGGCGACGGCACCGGGTAGAGTTCAGGCACTTCCGAAAGGACCGGTCCCATCATCGAACCGAATGCCGTGCCCAGCGGCCGCACCCGCGCATGAGCGACCAGGAAGCCCTCACCCGGCAGACCATCAACCTGCTGCGCGACCTCATCCGCAACGCCTGCGTCAACGACGGCAGCCCCGATTCGGGCGGCGAGATCCGCAGCGTGCGCACGCTGGAAGGGTTCTTCGCCGGGTCCGGGCTCGACCTCGAGGTCGTCGAACCGCACCCGGGACGCGCGTCCCTGATCGCCCGCATCCCCGGCACCGACCCCACGGCGCCCTCGCTCGCCCTGGTAGGCCACCTCGACGTGGTCCCGGTCAGCGACGGCGGCTGGACCCGCGACCCGTTCGCGGCCGAGATCGTCGACGGTGAAATCTGGGGGCGCGGCGCCCTCGACATGCTCTACCTGACCGCCAGCTACGCGGTCGTCACCCGCGCCATCGCGACGGGTTCGTTCCGCCCCCGCGGCGACCTCATCTTCGCGGCCGTCGCCGACGAGGAGGACGGCAGCCGGCTCGGGGTGGAATGGCTCACCGAGAACCGGCTCGACCTGATCGACGCCGACTACGTGCTGACCGAGTCCGGCGGCGCCATGGTCGGCCCCCGGCCGTTGATCTCCGCCGCGGTCGGCGAGAAGGGCATCGCCGGGCGACGCCTGGTCGTGCGCGGCACACCGGGTCACGGGTCGGCCCCGTGGGGCGCCCGAAACGCCGCCGTGATCGCAGCGGATGCCGTGCAACGGCTGGCCCGTTACCGCGCCCCGGTGCAGATCACCACCGACTGGCGGCACTACGTCGCGGCCCTGCACCTGGACGCACCGCTCGCCGAACGGCTGCTCGACCCCGCCCGGATCGATGACGCCCTGAACGAACTCGGCGTGCTGGCGGGCTTCGCCCACGCGTCGACGCACACCACCATCTCGCCCAACATCGTGCGGGCCGGCGTCAAGGACAACGTGATCCCGGCGCTCGCCACGATCACCCTCGACATCCGGGTGCTGCCCGACATCGCGGCCGCCGACGTCGACGCCTACCTGCGGGACGCCCTCGGCGACCTGGCCGACGACGTCACAATCGAGGGGGACGACTTCGCCGCCGCCACCCGGTCCCCGGTCGACACGCCGCTGTTCCACTCGCTCGGCAAGGCCGTGCGCCGCGCCTATCCCGACGCCGACCTGCTCCCGGTGCTCAGCGTCGGCGGCTCCGACGCCCGCTTCTACCGCCGGCGCGGCATCCCCGCCTACGGGTTCGCGCTGCTGAGTCGCCACTGGGACTACGGCACGTTCCGCCAGCTGTTCCACGGCAACGACGAGCGCATCGACATCGGTTCCATCGCTCTCACCGTCGCAGCCCTCGACACCGTCGTGCGCGACTTCCTCGACTGACCCGTGAATCGAACCATGCAGACCAGGCGGCGACGGATGCGCTCCCGCGCCAACTCCGGAGCCGTCTCCTACCTCGCCATCCCCGCGTTCCTGGCGATCTACCTGGTCGTCGGCCTGTACCGGCCGGTGCCGCTCTGGGTCGCCGGGCTCTACCTCGTCGTGAGCGTCGCCTGCTTCGTCTTCTACGCGGTGGACAAGTCCGCCGCACAGAACGGCCGCTGGCGGGTCTCGGAGAGCACTCTGCTCCTGCTGGGGCTGGCCGGCGGCTGGCCCGGCGCGATCGTCGCTCAGCAGACGCTGCGCCACAAGACCCAGAAGGCCAGTTTCCGCTCCGCATTCTGGGGGAGCGTGATCGTCAACGCGGTGGTCTTCGTGGCCTGCTTCTCGCCGCTGCTCTACGGGGTGCTCGCCGGCTGACAGGCTCGCTCAGTACCCCGGCTCGCTTGCGAGCCCCGCCGAGTTCGACACTTGCGGTCGAGTTCGACCGGCGTGCGAGGCGAACTCGACCGGAACGGGCGAACTCGGCGCGCGCCGGGGAGCGCGGGGCCGGTTTCAGCGCGCCAACGCGAACAGCACGAATCCGATCAGCGGCAGCGTGCCCTGGATGAGCGCCGCCCGTAGGTAGCCGGGTCCGGTCGTGGTGAGCACGGTGGCCGCGAGCACCATCGCGCCGGTCGTGAAGAGGATCAGGGCTGCGCCGGCGGCAGTCTCGCCGCTGAAGTACAGGACCAGGCCGATGGCCGCACCCACGCCGAGGAACAGATTGTAGAAGCCCTGGTTGTAGGCCAGGGAACGGGTGGTGTCGGCATCCGCCTGGCTGGTCAAGTTGAAGCGTTTCCAGGTGGCCGGTCTGGTCCACCAGACGCTCTCCATCAGGAAGATGTAGCCGTGCAGGATGGCGGCGAGGGCGACGAAGACGCCGGCAAGGATGCTCATCCGAGCGGCCTAAGGGGACGAGGCCGCCGCCGGTCCAGAAGCGCCGTAACCACTTGACACCTTTTCCCCGCGTGCAACCCTGCTAGATGTCTCAGTCTTGGCGCCGCGCCTGGTCTCGAGCGACCTGGAGGATGTCATGGGAATTGTGGAATACGAGCCCGGAACGCCGTTCCCCGGCGTGATCGGCCGAACGACCGACGAGTCGAGTCCGGCCTGGCCGGCGCCCATCCGGGCGAAGAAAGATGCCCCGAACGTGCTGACCATCGTGCTGGACGACACCGGCTATGGCCAGCTCGGCTGCTACGGCGGCCCGATCGCCACACCGAACTTCGACGCCCTCGCGGCATCCGGGGTGCGGTACAACAACATGCACACGACGGCGCTGTGCTCGCCGAGCCGTTCGTGCATCGTCACCGGGCGCAACCACCACAGCAACGGCATGGCCGCGATCACCGAGCTCGCCTCGGGGTACCCCGGCTACGACGGGGTCATCCCGTTCGAGAACGGATTCCTCTCCGAAATGCTGCTCGAGCAGGGCTACAACACCTTCATGGTGGGCAAATGGCACCTGACGCCGAGCAACCAGGAGACCGCCGCCGGTCCGTACACCCGGTGGCCGCTTGCCCGGGGGTTCGAACGTTTCTACGGCTTCCTGGGCGGCGATACCAGTCAGTGGTACCCAGACCTGGTCTACGACAACCACCAGGTCGACCCGCCGAAGACCCCGGAGGACATGGTCCCCACCCTGCTCGACCTGCTCGAGGTCAAGCCCCCGGCCACCAGCAGGGGCGTCACCCAGTCGCCCCTGCAGGGGGTGAGTTTCGTCGACACGCTCAACGACCAGTCGGCGCCCACCCGGCACCACACCCAGTACTTCGAGATGCTCGGCCACCGGGCGATCTACCATGACGGATGGCGCGCCGTCTGCCCCTGGCCTGGCCCGTCGTTCGCGGAGGCCGGGATGCCCTTCGGTGAGCCCATCACCGCGGAGAAGCTGTCCGAGCTCGACGCGACCGGCTGGGAGGTCTACCGGGTGGCGAGCGTCCCGGCGGAGCCAGGTTCGCGGCGCACCCTGTGGACGCCGGCGCAGCATAGAACGTGCGCCGGCGCCCATAAGGTGCGCCGTGACACCGCCGCGAGCAAAAGCCCGCGCGTCCGGCACAGCGGAGTGGCGCACACTGGATGGATGACAGAAATCGGGTTCGACGGTGATGGGCTGGCCTGTCCCGCCTGCGGCGTCGAGATGACGGAGGACGGCGTGGACACCGCCGAGGGGCTCGAGTCCTGTCATCGCTGTCCGCGATGCCGCCTGGTGGTCGTCGTGCCCGGCCTCTGGTCGACCTGAGCCAAATCTCCGCCGAGCCGTGACTTTCGCCCCCTTCTCTTAAGCTTTAAGGAGATCTGCTCACGGCTCGGCGGACCCGACAGGGGTGCTGCGGCCCAACGGCGTGCGTGAACGAACACGCCCACTCAGGCCGATTCCGCCTGGATCACGCCTCACGCGAGTAGCCTGTTGCATTCATCATTGCGCGGAGCAATGGCCGTTCGCGAAGTTCGAAGTTACGGAGCAACCCATGACCGCCGAATCAGTCTGGATACCACCCAACGCGCTCGCTCACTTGACGGAGGAACTCGCGCGCCTGGCCACCCACCCCAATCCCGACCGCGCCACCCTCGAGCGGGTGCGCGAACTGCGCAAGACCCTCAGTCAGGCAGAAGCCTCGATCAAACCGGATGACGGCCTGGTGGAACCCGGGATGAGGATCACGGCGATGATCTCCGGGGACACCCGCGCCACGGTCTTTCTTCTCGGCCAACGGGAACTCGTTGCACTCGACCCTAACGTGGGAGTCGATGTCTACTCCCCGTCGTCCCCGGTCGGCCAGGCCATCATCGGAAGCCGGGTCGGCGACATCGTCACCTACGACACCCCGGCCAGAGCCGGCATTCAGATCGAGATTCTGGCGGCCGCTCCCTACAAAGGATAGTCGGAGAGAAAATCCACAGGCGCGGGCGGCCGTTCCTGACCGAGCCGGCCACATTCATCCGTGGGCTTGAGTCTGAAGCGCCTGTCGCGGAACCACCGCCGGTCTAGACAGCAAAAGGTGGGCAGAGAATTCTCTGCCCACCTTTTGACTGGGGGTGTCCTACTGAGTTGTCTTACTTGGCAGCGACCGTGATGAGCGGGGCTCCGGCCGTCACCTGACCAGAGGATACCTCGTCGATCGAGCCGAACTTGCGGGGGTTCGTCACCAGGACCGGGGTCACCAGCGAGTAGCCGGCATCCTCGATCACCTTGCGGTCGAAGGTCACCAGCGGAGTGCCCGCCTCAACCCGGTCCCCCGCGGCTACCTTCACGTCGAATCCCTTGCCGGCCAAGTTCACGGTGTCGATGCCCACGTGAATGAGCAGTTCCACACCGCTGTCGAGCAGCAGGCCGAAAGCGTGACCGGTCGGCTGAGCGACGACGACCTTGCCCGCAGCGGGTGCATAGACGGTGTCCTCGGTCGGATCCACTCCGACTCCGATTCCGACGATGCCCTTGCTGAACACGGGGTCGGGAACGTCGGCGAGCGGAACCACGATACCGGCGACCGGTGAACCGATCGTTGCCAGCAGGGTGGCGACTGCGGTCGCCGTGCCGGTGCCACCGGCAACAACCGGTGCTGCAGCGTTCGAGGCAAATGCCGCGTCTTCATTCGACTCAGCGGCCAGGGCGATCGCAGCGGAAGCTTCCGCCTTCTGCTCGGGAGTCTTGTAGCCGGAGATGATCACGAGGACCATCGCGGTGATGAAGGATGCAGCGACGGCACCCGCATAGAGCGGGATGTTGTCGAACGCGGGGATGGTCAACAGCGAGGTGAAGACGAATGCGCTTGTCTTCACGCCACCGCCGAGGCCGATGATGACGCCACCGACGAGGCAACCGACGAGCATGCGCGGGTAGATGCGCTTGAACCGCAGGTGGATTCCGTAGAGCGACGGTTCAGAGATGCCACCGAGGAGGCCGGCCGCGAGCGCGCCCGTTGCCGTCTGCTTCATCAGGCGGTCCTTTTCACGGATGGCGAGGAACAGCACGCCGGCAGTTGCGCCGAAGCACGCGAAGTTCCATGCACCCATGGGGCCCTGGATGAAGTCATAGCCGAGGGACTGGATGTTGAGAAGCATGATCGCGTTCAGGGGCCAGTGCAGGCCGAGCGGAACCATGAACGGGTAGGCCAGCGGAATGACAACCGCGAAGATGAACGGCGAGAAATCGTTGATCGACTTGAGGAAGTTACCGAGACCGGCACCGCCGTAGACGCCCATCGGGCCGATCAGGAAGGCGGTCAGCGGGATCATGATCAGCATGCTGAGGAACGGCACGAAGATCAGCTGCACGCTGGACGGAATGATCTTCTTGAGACCCTTCGTCAGTAGACCGAGCACAGCGGCCATCATCAGCGGCGGGAAAACCTGCGAGCTGTAGTCTGTGACGGTCAGCGGCAGTCCGAAGATCTGAACGACGGATGCGTGGCCGCCGAAGACGGATTCTGCACCTGCCGTCTGTCCCAGAGCGGCGAAGCCCGGCAACATGACGACGGCCATGATTCCGAATCCGACCCAGGGGTCGGCGCCGAGCCGCTTGGAAGCGTTGTAGGCAACCATGAGCGGCAGGAAGACGAAAACGCCCTGCCACATCAGGTTGATGAACTGCCAGGACGGGTCGAGGGTCACGCCCGGGGCGTTCCAGGCCGGAATGACGCCGAGGGTTGCCATCAAGGCCATGAACGTGATGAACAGGGATGCGCCCAGCAGCGCGCCCAGGATCGGGCGGAAGGAGTCGGACAGGATCTCGAAGAAGGTGTCGAGCGCGGCGAATTTTCCGCGGGGGCCCTTCGCGCGCTCCGCGGCCTTCACATCGGCAATGCTGTCGCCCGTGCCGTGATTCTTCATCTCGGGAAGCGCCATAATGTCGTTGTAAACGGTCTCGACTGCTCCGCCGATGACAACCTGGTAGCGGTTGCCCGTCTGCGGAACCGCACCCAAGACCAGGGGTATCGCCTCAACGGCCGCTTGATCGATCCCCGATGCGTCCTTCAGCGTGAAACGCAGTCGGGTGGCACAGTGGGTGAAGCCGACGATGTTGTCGGCCCCTCCAATACTATTAATTATGTCTGCAGCGGGTTTCGATGCCACCTGGGGCTCCTTAGGGTGTTGACGCGAGAGATGTGATTCCCGCATGGTGCAGCTCTGCACGACGGTTCTGGCGAGCAGAGCAGATCGTGTCGAGTAACACGTATCATTAGCAATGATAACGGTTTTTTCGCCTACCTGAGAATTTCCCTTGTCAAGGCCTTGTCGATTGGAAGTCGTGGGCGCGGGTCTCGGCCAGAGACACGGACGAGCTCCGGGTCGCAGAAAACGCGTGCGATCAGGACGGCATGACACCATAACTGGATGACTACCGGGATAGACCCAGGGCTGGTGCCGGAACTTTTTGTGCGGAACATTAAAGCCAGCATCGGATTCTGGTGTGCGCTCTGTGGCTTCGAGATTAGGTACGACCGCCCGGACGAAAGCTTCGCGTACATCACCCTGGGAATGGCCCACCTGATGCTCGAACAGGCCGACGTCGGGAGAAGCTGGATCACGGGGCCGCTCCAGGTCCCTTACGGACGGGGCGTCAACTTTCAGGTGGCCGTGCCCGACGTCGAGCCGATCCTGGCGGCATTGCGCGAAGCCGACGTCTCGCTGTTCATGCAGCCCGAGACCAAGTGGTACCGCATGGCCGACCAGGAAGCCGGTGTGCGTCAGTTCCTCGTCACCGATCCCGACGGATACCTGATTCGGTTCCAAAGTTCAATCGGCCGGCGCGGCCGCACTGACGGAGGACTAGCTTGAACGCGTGTCCCCTTCCGCGATCGACGCACCGCTCACGCTGCCGGCGTGGAGCGCCTTCTGGAGAGCTATCGAGCGGTGCCGCCGACGGCGTCCGTTCGACTCGCCAAGCCCACCTCGAACCTGTTCCGGTCACGCACGAAGCCGAACGCCAGGGGCCTCGATACCTCGGGTTTGACGGAAGTGATCGCGGTGGACCCGGATGCGCGCACGGCCGACGTGAGCGGCATGTGCACCTACGAGAGTCTCGTCACTGCGACTCTGATTCACGGGCTGGCGCCGCTGGTCGTGCCGCAGCTGAAGACGATCACCCTCGGCGGCGCGGTCACCGGCCTCGGTATCGAGTCGACCTCGTTCCGCAACGGCTTGCCGCACGAGTCCGTGCTGGAAATGGACATCCTCACCGGTGCGGGTGAAGAGGTCACCGCCTCGCCCGACGAGCACGCAGACCTTTTCCGCGCCTTCCCGAACTCTTATGGCACCCTCGGCTACGCGGTGCGCTTTCGAATCGAGCTGGAGCCGGTGGCGCCGTTCGTCGAGCTCCGGCATCTGCGGTTCCACGCGCTCGCTGACCTGGTCGCGGCGACGGATGCCATCATCGCAACCGGTGTGCTGGACGGAGCTCGCGTGGACTACCTCGACGGAGTGGTGTTCAGCGCCGAAGAGAGCTGCCTCTGTGTGGGCACGCAGACCGCGGCGCCCGGGCCGGTGAGCGACTACACCGGCCAACAGATCTACTACCTCTCCATCCAACACGATTTCGGCATCAGGCACGACCGGCTCACGATCCACGACTATCTGTGGCGGTGGGACACGGACTGGTTCTGGTGTTCGGAGGCGTTCGGCGCCCAGCGGCCACGCATCCGAGCGCTCTGGCCGCGCACGCTTCGGAGCAGCGGTTTCTACTCGAAACTGATGCGCTACGAACAACGATTCCACATCGGTGATCGCATCGAGCGCCTCCACGACCGCCCGCCCCGTGAACGCGTCGTGCAGGACGTCGAGGTGCCGATCGAGCGATGTGCAGACTTCCTCGGCTGGTTTCTCGACACCGTGCCGATCCAGCCGATCTGGTTGTGCCCTCTGCGGTTACGCGGCCACAGCGGCTGGCCGCTCTACCCGATCCGGCCACAGGAGACCTACGTCAACGTCGGCTTCTGGTCCACGGTGCCGAGAAACCAGACGAGGAAACTCACCCTCTCCGAGATCCTGGAGATCCTCACCGGCGGGCAGCTTCCACTCCGATTCACCGCCTACGACGGGAGTTCGGCGGGCCCGCCCGACGCCCCGCTCGGACTGGAGCTGAGAACGCCGCGGGGTACTTACTATCTGGCAACCGGCCGTGGAGACCTGGGCCTGGCCCGCGCGTACATCGCCGGGGACCTCGAGGTCCACGGGGTGCACCCCGGCGACCCCTACGAACTCCTCAGGGCCCTCGCCGGCGACCTCGTCTTCAAGCTGCCGCCGCCGCGAGTGATGGCCACCATCATCCGTTCCATCGGTCTGGAGAACCTGCGCCCGATCGCGCCGCCCGCCCAGGAAGGGCCGCCGCGCTGGCGCCGCGTCGCCGGGGGGACTGCGGCACAGCAAGACCCGGGATGCCGAGGCCATCCACCACCATTACGACGTGTCGAATACCTTCTATGAGTGGGTGCTCGGGCCGTCGATGACCTACACCTGCGCGTGCTACCCGCGCCCGGACGCATCGCTGGAGGAGGCGCAGGAGAACAAGTGCCGGCTGGTTGTCGAGAAGCTGCGGCTGACGCCCGGTGATCGGCTGCTCGACGTCGGGTGCGGCTGGGGCGGCATGGTGCGCTATGCCGCTCGCCGAGGCGTCGAGGCCACCGGCGTGACGCTGTCGGAACAGCAGACCGCCTGGGTGCAGCGGGCCATCGCCGCAGAGGGCCTGACAGGTCTGGCCGAGGTCCGGTTCGGCGACTACCGAGACATTCAAGAGACCGGTTTCGACGCCGTGTCGTCGATCGGGCTGCTCGAGCACATCGGTGTGCGCAACTATCCGTCGTACTTCGATTTTTTGCAGTCACGGATGCGTCCCGGCGGCCTGTTGCTCAACCACTGCATCACCCGGCCGGACAACCGATCCGAAGCGTCCCCTCGCGGGTTCATCGACCGCTACGTGTTCCCGGATGGCGAGCTCACCGGCTCGGGCCAGATCATCAGCGCCGCGCAGGATGTCGGGCTGGAGGTGATGCACGAGGAGAACCTGCGCACCCATTACGCGATGACACTACGCGACTGGTGCACCAATCTGGTCGAGCACTGGGATGAGGCGGTCGCCGAGGTGGGGCTGCACACGGCGAAGGTGTGGGGCCTGTACATGGCTGGGTCGAGGCTCGCCTTCGAGACCGGTGGGATCCAGCTTCACCAGGTGCTGGCGGTCAAGCCGGATGCCGGTGGCGGCGTCGACCTGTTGTCCGTCACGTTGAATGACGATGAGGCTTCATCCAGTTTGACGATGAGTTTTGGGGGTGTGGTCGGCACGGTGACGTGGTGGTCGTCAGCGGTGACGGCGGGGATCGTCGTGGTCGTCACGATGACGGCGGTGTTCGGGCACGCGAGAGCGCCCCAGCGCTGGATCTCAGGTGCGCAAGGGTGGGGGCAGGAGCCGGCCTCGGGTGAACATGCCGATCAGCGTCCACACTGGCAGCGGGGAATCCCAACGCTGCTGGCAGGCCAGCGCCGCGCCGGCGAGGAGATTCAGTGCGTCCCCGAGCGGAGTCGGCCAGACCAGGTCGCGGTTCAGGATGTCAGGATCGGCACGGTACGCGTGCTGCACGCCCTGTTCCTGCAACCAGTCGGCGTGTGGTTCCCGCGCCCGCCGCAGCCAGCGGCGCACCGTGGAGACCGGGCGGCCCAGCTGGGCCGCGATCGTGCGGTGCCCGTCGCCGCGGGCCTTCGCAGCCAGGGCCGTGCCGATCACCTGGGCCGTGTCTGCCCGGCGCAGAACCAGTCCGGCGGGCAGCAGCACGTGCGTGGCCGCGCAGGAGAAGCAGCGGGCACGGCGGGGTCGCACCGTGACCGGTGCCTCGCCGAGGCTGCGCACCCTGCGGATGCGGCCATACCCGTGCGGGCGTAACGCCCCGGGACAACCGGGACAGCCCAGCTGCCCCGCGTCGAGCAGGGCCTCGGCCTGCTCCGGCGAGGCGACCACGATCATCGCGTCCGGCTCCATTCTGCTGCCACAAGGTCATGCCAGCAACTCTTGACTACCACACCCGGCCGGGGAAGGGGCCACCTCGTGTTGACGATGTGGCGGCCGCCGTCACCGCGCCGACCAGCCCGGCCAGGCTCAACGCGACGACCCCGGCCCGAGCCTTCCTCCGAGACCATCGCTGCTCGTCACGATGACGCCGCCGACGTCGACAACCCCATCGTCACCCACCGCGACGCACAACCCCGGCCTCATCGTCACCCACGGAGACGTACAACACGTCGACCTGCCGCTGCGGCCGTGGTGGACGCCCTAGTCCGCCAAGGGAGTCGCTCACGTCACCGGTTCGAAGACCTCCACGGCCGTCTCCGTCGGCCTACGACGGGCGTACCCGTCGAGGTCCTTGTCCAGCGACCGCCACCGGGCCCATAGCCGGTCCCGCTCCGCTCCCGTCGCGGCGTGGGCGACGACCTGCCGTTTCCCGTCGGCGAGCTGGACCCGAGCCTTCGGATGCGCCTGGAGGTTCAGCCACCATGCGGGATAAGTGGCTTACGCCCCGGCCGTTTGAAACCTCCACGGCGGGACCCTTGTCCCCTCGCCGAGCACTCGTCCTTGTGAGACCATGCAGATGGCCGCCCTTGAGGCAACCCTCGGGGCGACTCTTCGGGCGTCGCCGCCCGTGGTGCCCAACGAGAGGATCAGATCCCCGTGACCACGACATCAACCAGGCAGTACCGAGATACCAAAGTCGATGTGAAACTCGTGCTCTGCGCTCTGTGGATCGCGATACTGTTCGTGTTCGCCTACGTGGATATCTTCGGGTTTCTCCGCGCTGATGTTCTCAACGCTGCGCTGGATGGCAAGGTGGCGACCACGGGATTCGCGATCAACCAGGTATTCCTCATCTTCACCCTGATCTACATCCTGCTTCCGGCCCTGATGGTGGTCCTGTCACTCGTGCTCAAACCACGAGTCAACCGGACCGTCAACATCGTCGTTAGCGTCCTCTACATAATCACCATCATCGGTTCGACCATCGGCGAAACGTGGTTTTACTACTTCCTCGGTAGCTTCATCGAAGTGATACTCCTCGTCGCCATTGCCCTGACCGCCTGGAAGTGGCCGCCACCTGAGATCGCACCCCGACGCTAAGCCGCTCGACGCGGACTCTGGCACGCCCCAGATCGAGCCGGCCCCACTCGCGAAGCGCCTCATCGTGATTGTCGTTCCTCACGCCGTCGCACCAGTCGGTATGGTCGGGGCATGACTATCGAGCTGCTCGCCGTATCCGCCGACGACTGGCGGGCCTGGCGGTCGGTGCGGATCGCGGCGCTGACCGACGCGCCCGGCGCCTTTGGCTCACGCCTGCAAGACTGGGCAGACGCGCCGGATGGCCGCTGGCGTGAACGCCTGTCGATCCCGGGATCGATCAATCTCCTGGCCGTCGACGTCGACGGGAGCGCTCCTGTCGGCATGGCCACTGGTACCCCGGCCACGGACCGCGGCAGCCGCGCCGAGCTCATCTCAATGTGGGTCGACCCCGCCGTTCGCAGTCGTGGTGTCGCCACTGCGCTCATTACTGCGATCGCACGCTGGGCAGCGAGCACTGGCGCGGCGACGCTGGCCCTGTCCGTGAGGCCGAACAATGTCGAAGCCCGACGAGCCTACGAAAGAAACGGTTTTACCGTCTCCGACGAACTCGGCGATCTGCTCCCGGGTGGCCAGCGGGAGCTCGTCATGCTCCGCGATCTCAGCCCCGAGCGCACCGTGAGCGACTAACGGCAGCTGCCGAACACGATTCGAGGTATCCGGAGACTGGATCTGCACGGGTTCACGAGAGGGTTGCGTTCGATGATCTCGGTTCAGGCGGTAGAGGAGCACGGTGGACGGGCCGTGCGAGGATCAGAACGCTAATGAGGGCAGTAGCGGCAATTGGTACCGCCAGGAAGTAGCTCAGTTGCGGGAAAAGTGTGTTTCCCGCGAAGAAGGTGAGGCCCCCAACCAGAGCCGCCGGGATGGCGACCAGAATGCAGGCCCATAGCGGGACGCGCATCAAGCGCGCCCAGCCCGCACCGACGAATAGGCCGATCGAGCCGCCAAGAATCAGCAGGTTGCCCGTCCGAGCTTCCGCGAGTTCCTCCCCGGTGGGTTCGAAGTGGAGCGTCATGTGTGCACCGCGACCCAACAGCACAGTACAGGAAACGACGAGGGCCGACCACGGAATGAGGATCCCTGCCCAGGCCATGACTGAGCCCGCGTACCAGCGTCTGACCTGGATGTCCATGCGTTCAGGGTATCGACGACAGAGATATCCGTGCGTGTAATTTGGGCCGCATATTTCGAACCTTCAGCGGGGACCCACTGTCGGCGGGGTGCTTGTGGAGCACTCGGGGAATTGCCATTACACGGGCGATGTGGGCCGGGGTTGGACGATCCGGACGATCCGGATAACTTCAGAGCGGAGGAAGTCTCATTTTATTCGTTCTGGGTGGGCAGGTTGCTAAGAAGGAGGCTCCTCGTGTTTATCCCCTTGTGGCGGTTCCGGCATTCCATGGCGCCGAGAGCCTGGGCGTTGACCGGGGGCGTCGGCCTCGTTATTCTGGCTGCGGTCATGCAGGTGGCGTTGCCCTGGCCCTTGAAAGTAGTCGTGGACAACGTCCTCCAATCCTCGGGCAAGCCCCCGGAGAACGCCCTGCTGCGGGTCTTCGGCGCCGAAGGGATGGACCGCCTGCAACTGCTGACCGTCGCACTCGCGGGGCTGCTGGTGTTCACCCTGATCTACGCCGGCGCCAGCTACCTCGGGTCACGGCTGTTGAATGGCGTCGGGGAGAGGATCACGGCCAGCATCCGGGTTGACGTGTTCGCCCACCTTCAGCGATTGTCGCTGTCTTTCCACGACAAACAACGCCTGGGCGACCTGGTCACTCGAACGACGACGGACGTTGACTACCTGCGCACCATGATCATCTCGATGATGGCGGTGCTCGTGCCCAACGTCCTGATTCTGGGTTTCATCGCGACCATCTGTCTGGTCGTGGACCCTGCCTTCGCACTGATTGCGCTTGCCGTCGCGCCACTCCTGTTCGCCACGGTGCTGGTCTATCGGCCGCGAGTGAAGTCAGCCTCACGGGCGGCACGAAGCAAGGACAGCGATATCGCGTCAGCAATGACGGAGACCTTCTCCTCGGTGCGGGCAATGCAGTCATCAACCAGCGAAGGGCGCCATGAGGCCGACTTCCGGGATCGGAATATCGCACGGATGAACGCGGGCCTGCGGCTGGTCAGACTCCAATCGGCGCTCTCACCACTGGTGGATGTCATCGTTGTCCTCGGAACAGTCCTCGTTCTCTGGGTGGGTGTGGGCCGGGTGCTGGACGGCACGATGACGCTGGGTTTGCTGCTGGTCTTCCTCGCCTATTTAAAGGCGCTCTACGATCCGATGAAGGAACTGGCCAAGCTGACCACGGTCATCAGCCGGGGTCAGGTGAGCGCAGAACGGCTGCTCGAGATCCTCAGCACGGCCCCGGCAATTGTGGACCGCCCCGGCGCCAGGCCGGCCCCGCGGCTGAAAGGCGCGGTCGAGCTCAGGGAGGTGAGCTTCGGCTACGCCGGTTCCGAGATTCTGCACGCGATCAACCTTCGGGTTGAGCCCGGCCAGATGGTCGCGATCGCCGGGCCGACCGGCGCGGGAAAGTCAACGGTTGTCAGTCTGATTCCGCGCCTGTACGACGTCACCCACGGGTCCGTTCTGCTGGATGGCATCGACGTCCGGGACCTGCAGCTCGCGACGGTTCGGAAGCAGATCTCCATGGTTCTGCAGGACTCGATCCTGTTTCGAGGCACCATCTACGACAACATCGCCTACGGCGCGGACCACCCCACTCGCGAGCAGGTGCTCGCTGCCGCGGAGGTTGCCAACGTCGACGAATTCGTCCGAACGCTGCCGCTGGGCTACGACACCCCCGTGGCCGAGCGGGGGGTGAGCCTGTCCGGCGGCCAGCGCCAGCGCATCGCGATCGCCCGTGCGCTGGTTCGCGACACACCTATCGTGATCCTTGATGAGCCGACGTCGGGCTTGGACGCGATCTCCGAACAATACGTCATGCGGGGCCTCGACCGGCTGATGATTGGCCGAAGCGTGATTGTGATCGCCCATCGGCTCTCCACTCTCCGTCGCGCGGACGTCATCCACGTTCTTGACCACGGTCGGATCGTCGAAACAGGCAGTCATCGTGAGCTGGTCGCCGCCAACGGCCTCTACAGTCGGCTCGACGGGATTCAGCACGCGCCTGACATCCCTCGGCTGGTGAAGCCGTTGCCGACCGCGGTTGGTATGACACCGTTGTCAACTGAATTTGGAACAGGACCATGAGCGGCTCAGGCACGATGGATCGAACGTGGACGAGGACCTCGGGCGCCCTTCCCTGGCGCATCGGCCCGGACGGCAATCTGGAGGTCCTCCTTGTGCACCGGCGCAGCCGCGACGACTGGTCGATCGCCAAAGGCAAAGCGGAACCCGGCGAGTCCGATCAGGACTGTGCTCTCCGCGAAGTGCGTGAGGAAACCGGATTCGACTGCCGGCCGGGTGCGGAACTGCCCAATATCGTCTACCTTGATCGACGGCGGCGAGTCAAGACTGTCCGTTTCTGGGCCGCCACAGTCCAGGCCGGTGTCTTCACGGTCAACGACGAGGTGGATGCCGCCCGCTGGCTCACCCTGCCGGTGGCCGTGCGCACGCTGACACAGGCGAGGGAACGATCCGTTGCCCTGGCCCTCGGCTTTATGCTGGCCGGGCATCTGGGCATCTCGCCCGTTCCAGCCAAGGAGCGGATGCTGCTGCTTGTGCGGGGTGCCGCGGCGATGCCGCGAGAAACGTGGAGCCTGGCCGAGGAGGACCGGCCCCTCGCGCCGGAGGGCAGGGCCATGGCGCTCTCGCTCCGGGCGCTTAGCGCGTTTTTTGAAATTGACCGGATTCTCTCCGCGCCCGCCGCGCGGTGCATCGAAACGGTTGAACCGCTTGCGCGCAGCGAAATTCTCCGAGTGGACGTCTCTCCCCATCTGTCCGACGGGCCGATCGACAGGGCAATGGAACTCATTGAGGACGCCCGCGGCACCGGCACCGTTCTCTGCACGCATGAGGAGGTCGTTTCGGGGATCCTCACCGAGCTGGCCAGGCAGGACCACACGAGGGTGGAACCGCACCCTGGCCGTCGGCGAGGCTCCGTGTGGGCTCTCATGGGCGACCACGCGCGCTACACGTCCGCGTACTACCTCCCGCTGCCGGAATTGAGCCGCATCGGTGGTGAACTGAAGGTTCTGCGGTGAAACTCGGCACCGCCCGGCGATTGGTCGGGCCCAGTCCGCCTGATACCGATTAGATGGGGGGATGGATTCGAAGTATCGGTTCTCAGCCGACGTTGCAGATATAGACCGTGACCAGGTGCACCGCTGGATCAGCGGCCAGTCTTACTGGGCTCCCGGGAGGTCACGTGCCAGGCAGGATGCAGCCATAGACGGCTCACGAAACTTCGGCGTCTACGACACTGAATCGAAGAGGCAAGTCGCCTACGCCCGGGTCATTACGGATGGAGTGACTTTTGCATGGCTCTGCGATGTGTTCGTCGACCCCGAGGTTCGCGGCCTCGGCATTGCCGGGGTCCTCATCGCGGGAGTCCTGGAAGTGTGCGAGCCGCTCGGTCTGCGGCGCATCGCTCTCTCGACCGATGATGCGCACGGCTTGTATTTCAAGTCCGGGTTCACCGCTTTGGGTATCCCCGAGACGTGGATGGAACGCATCGGCAACTTGAGCGCTTAGTCATCGGCAGACCAGAAACGCCACGGCTTCGGGTTGAGAACTCACCGATGCCGGCCCGCCAGGTTGGGTGTTGCGAGGGAACCAGGAACGCGTCAACTACTTCATAGTCCGACTGTCCTACCCGGCACGCCGCTGGACCCATCTGGTGGGCCAGCGACGCATTCCCCAGATCGTGCAGGATCTTAACTTGCCCGCACGGTTACCTTTCCCGACCAATTGGCGTTGATGGTTACGCTCCCAAGGGTTTCTGTGGAGCCCTCGAAACGGCCATTGTGGCTAGAACCATCAGTCGGTGCGGCCTCGTTTGGACATCAGTAACTCCGCGGCCGGCACGTAGAACAGGACAGGCACCAGCCGGGCGACGCTTGTCAGCCACCCCGTCGGAGAGAGCGGTCCCTCCGCAGGCACTACCGCGAAGCCGCAGAGTAGGGATGTGATCGCACAAAGAACAGCAATCCAGCCTAACCACTCGGGAAAGGCCCGGCGGGTGAGTGGGAGGGCGGCCGATCTCCCCGCAGTGCTCGGTGAGCCAGGGCGGTAGCTGTGCACGAAGCTATGAGACTCAGCGTCCGCGAAGTGATGAGATTTAGTGTCCACGATGTCACGAAATATCACACCAACTCGCCGGACTGCCGCTACCATCAAGCGCTACTCGCCACCTTCGCCATCGGCGCCTCTACTGGATCCCTGCGCGAATCTGACGCACCTAACGATCGAGTGATCGGTTTGGCTTCCAGCGGAAGTCGCGGGCCGATGGCGCGGCTACGCGCGGCCTGCAAAGCCGAAGTTGTTCCGATTTGATCGCGGTTGTCCGAACTAGGTGGCAAAAGTCCGAACTAGCGTGTCACACGACACAATGTGCCCCCAGGCAGATTCGAACTGCCGCCCCTGCCTCCGGAGGGCAGTGCTCTATCCCCTGAGCTATGGGGGCCAGGGAAAACACTAGGTTATCAGCATCTCGGAGCCCGATGTGCCGCATCGAGTTCCACGGATGCGTCCGAGCCCGCCCGGCATGCCGCCCGAACTCGACCGAAAGTGTCGAACTCGGCGGCGGTCGAGCCGGTCAAGCCGGTTACTGCAGGTTGGCCAGTGCCGCGGATACGACCTTCTCGGCGTCACCGGGCTCACCGAATACCGGCGAACTCAAGGTTACCCAGTAGGTCTCTGTGAAGACCTGCACCTCGCCCTTGCCGCCGGAGGTGCCGAAGTAGCCCTCCACGGCGGGCGGGGTGCCGTAGGTCGGCACGATCTGCCCGGCGGAGGCGGCCGTGTTCTTGAGCTGGTTCAGGAGCACGTCGTTCGGCTGAGCCACCGAGATCTCGATCATTTCGCCGCTGGTCTGGTTGAGCAGGCCGCAGGCGAGTCCGTCATACTCGACGGCCTTCTTAGCGAGAGCACCGCCCGGTTTGAAGTCGGGCGCCGTTCCGTAGTTCGGGTTGAACTCATACACATCGTCGAGCGTGAGCACCTGGTCGCAGGCGAGCGTGACCGGGGTGCCAGAGGGGGTCGGCGTCGGCGTCGGGGCAGCCGAAGGAGTCGAGGTCGCCGCCGCGGTCGCCGACGCCGTGGCTGTGGCTCCGGGGGTCTTCGCCGGCGCGGAATCTGAGGAGCAACCGGTCAGCGCCACCAGCGCGACCGTGCCGGCGGCGAGGAGCAGGCCGGCACGCAGGCGCCGCTCCTGACGGAACGTGGGCGCAAGAAAGTCATTCACGGGTTGACTTTACCAAGACGGATGCCCGCAACCCGGCCGGTCAGGACCGCGCCGGGTAAGATCGGTCTTTGTGACTCCCGCTGAGCTTTCCCAATCCCTGTTCGACCTCATCCTCCAGTTGAGCGAGCGTCGACGCGCGGCCGGAACCGAGGTGGCCGACCTCGGCCTGACCGTGGCGGACGTCACCCTGGAACGGCCGAGGAACCGCGACCACGGCGACTGGGCCTCCAGCATCGCGATGAAGATCGCCAAACCCCTCGGCGCCAGCCCGCGTGAAATCGCCGCGGAACTCGCCGCCGGCCTCGAGCAGCTTCCCGACATCGCATCCGTTGACGTGGCCGGACCCGGCTTCATCAACATCCGTCTCGAGGCGGCCGCGGCCGGCGCCTTGGCCAGGACCATCGTCGAGGCCGGCCCCGCCTACGGCACCGGACACCTGTACGACGGCATCAGGATCAACCTCGAATTCGTCTCGGCGAACCCCACCGGCCCCATCCACATGGGCGGCGTGCGCTGGGCGGCCGTGGGCGACAGCCTGGCCCGCGTGCTGCAGGCCGAGGGCGCGGATGTCACGCGCGAGTACTACTTCAACGACCACGGCTCGCAGATCGACCGCTTCGCCCGCAGCGTCCTCGCCGGCTACCACGGCGAGGCCACCCCGGAAGACGGCTACGGCGGAGCGTACATCGGTGACATCGCCGACCAGGTGGTCGCGAAATACGAGGGCGACATCGCAGTGCTGGCCCGCGACGAGCAGCAGGAAGTCTTTCGCAGCGTCGGCGTCGACCTGATGTTCACCGAGATCAAGGAAAAGCTGCACGGCTTCGGCGTCGACTTCGACGTGTACTTCCACGAAGACTCCCTGCACGAGTCCGGCGCGGTCAACCGTGCGATCGAGCGGCTGCGTGAACAGGGCCATATCTTCGAAGAAGACGGGGCCATCTGGCTGCGCACGACCACCTTCGGAGACGACCGCGACCGGGTCATCATCCGTTCGAACGGGGAGCCGGCCTACATCTCCGGTGACCTCGGCTACTACCTCGACAAGCGCGAACGCGGCTTCGACCAAAACCTGATCATGCTCGGCGCCGACCACCACGGTTACGTCGGCCGCATGATGGCGATGGTCGAGGCGTTCGGTGACGTGCCCGGCGTCAACCTGCAGATCATGATCGGCCAGATGGTCAACCTGCTGCGCAACGGCGAACCGGTGCGGATGAGCAAGCGGGCCGGCACCATCGTGACCCTCGACGACCTCGTCGACGCCGTCGGCGTGGACGCCGGGCGTTACTCCCTCGTGCGCTCCAGCAGCGACACCCAGCTCGACATCGACCTCGACCTGCTCGGAAAGCGCACCAACGAGAACCCGGTGTTCTACGTGCAGTACGCCCACGCCCGCACCTGCTCGGTGGCCCGCAACGCGGCCGCCGCCGGTGTGGAACGCACGGCGTTCGCGCCCGAGCTGCTCACCCATGAGAGCGAGTCGGCCCTTCTCGGCGTGCTGCAGGAGTACCCGCGGGTCGTGGCCCAGGCCGCGGAACTGCGGGAACCACACCGCATCGCCCGGTACATCGAAGAGGTCGCCGGCTACTACCACCGCTGGTACGACAACTGCCGGGTCATCCCGCTCGGTGACGAGCCGATCACCGACCTGCACCGCACCCGGCTGTGGCTGAACGACGCCACCGGCCAGGTCATCCGCAACGGCCTCGGCCTCCTCGGCGTCGCCGCCCCGGAGCGCATGTAACCGTGGACGCGAGTGCCAGGAGAACACGGCGCCGCGGCCTCGGCGCCCAGATCGTGGTCGGTCTGAGCCTGCTCGGGCTGGTCGCGGCCTTCTTCTTCGTCGACGCCGGGATGCGCGGCTACGCCGAACGCCAGGTGAAGCAGGAGATCGCCTCGAACCTGCCGAAGACGGTGACCGGCGACGTGTCCGTGTCCATCGGCGGGCTGTCGGTGATCTGGCAGTACCTGGCCGGCAGCTTCGACCGGGTCGACCTGAAGTCCTCGGCGCTGAGCGTGGACGGCGTGCCGGCATCCGTGCATGTGGTGGCGACGGATGTCCCGCTCGACCGCTCCCGCCCCGTGGGCGACGTGCGCGGCATCGTCGACCTCGGCCCGGCCGCCCTGAACACCCTGCTGAGTGACTCGCTGCTCAGCGGGGCGGCCGACGCCGGCCTCGAACTCGGGCAGGACGAGGTCAGCTACACCGGCAGCATCGACCTGCTCGGCTTCCCGATCGACTACCGGGCCACGGCCAGCCCGACCGTGGACGCCGGCTCCGTCCTGCTCAGGCCCACCGGCGCCCGCATCACCTCCGGCGCCGGCGGCTTCGACGTCGGCGACCTGCTCTCCCAGGTGATGGGCGAGAAGCCGGTCCGGATCTGCGTGGCCTCGTACCTGCCCGACGGAGTCACCCTGTCCGGTGTCACGGTCACGCCGGAGCGGGCCCGACTCACCCTCCAGTCGAGCAGCCTGACCCTGAACCGCGCATCGCTCACGACCCTCGGCAGCTGCGCGGGCTGAAGTCCCCCATATTGAGGCCTGACAGTTCGGGCCGACCGCCGTACCCTTGGTATACCCGCTGATCGCGTTCCTTGGTCGAGGAGGCATCATGACCCTGCTTCGCATTCAACACCCCGTGCCCGACTACGACCGTTGGAAGCGCGCCTTCGACCTGGATCCCGCCGACCGCAAGGCATCCGGCGTCATCCGCTACACGATCCTGCGGTCCCGGACGGATCCGAAGTTCCTCATGATCGACCTCGAATTCGCCACGCCGCTCGAAGCCGAGAAGCTGCTTCTGAAGATGCGCCGCCTCTGGAGCACCAGTGGGTCCAGCGTGATGAGCGACCCCGAGGCGTGGATCGTCGACATCGTCGAAAGCGTCGAACTCGGCTGATCGCCACACGAAGACACGCGATTCGGCGCGGACCCGGGGCGTTCGCTAGAATCTTGGCAGGTCCCTCGCGTACAGACGCAGGCATCCTTTCACTGGCTTCAGGGACCAACCCGGGTTCGCTCGCCACTCAGTGAGACACCCACTCGACTCTTTCCCGTGAGGTTTTCACCCGTGGCCACCAACCCGCTCGCCCCCGACTGGCTCGGCCTTCCCGACGACGCCAACGCGCTCGCCCGGGGCCTCTGGCCGGCCACCCTCCTGCGTGCCCCCGAGGGCGAACTCGTCATCGGCGGCGTTCCCGCCTCGGCCCTGGCCGCCGAATTCGGCACACCCCTGTATGTGGTCGACGAGACGGATGCCCGCGCTCGCGCGGCCACCCTGCGCGAGGCATTCGAGGCCGAGTTCGCCCGCATCGGCACGACCGTGCACATCTATTACGCCGGCAAGGCGTTCCTCTCCACCGAGGTCGCCCGCTGGATGCTGGCCGAGGGCCTCAACATCGACATCTGCAGCGGCGGGGAACTCGCGGTCGCCCTCGCCGCGGGAACGCCGCCGCACCGCCTCGGCTTCCACGGCAACAACAAGTCCCTGACCGAGATCGACGACGCCTGCCGCCTCGGAGTCGGCACCATCGTGATCGACAGCCCGGTGGAGATCTCCCGGGTCGCCGAGGCCGCCGCCCGGCACGGCGCCCGCCAGACCGTGCGCCTGCGGGTGAACAGCGGTGTGCACGCGCACACGCACGACTTCCTCGCCACCGCGCACGAAGACCAGAAGTTCGGGGTCGCGCTCGAAGACGCGCCCGCACTGGTGGCCCGTATCCGCGCCGAACCGAGCCTGCGCTTCCTGGGTCTGCACTGCCACATCGGCTCGCAGATCTTCGGCGCGGACGGCTTCGCGGAGTCCGCGTCCCGGCTCCTGGCCGTGCACGCCGACCTGCTGGCCGGCGGGCCCGTGCCCGAAATGAACCTGGGCGGCGGCTTCGGCATCGCCTACACCTCCGCCGACACGCCCACCCCGATCCGCGAGCTCGCGGCCCGCCTGGCCGACATTGTCGCCGCGGAGTGCGCGGCCCGCGGCATCCCGGTGCCCGTGGTCGCGTTCGAACCGGGCCGCGCCATCATCGGCCCGGCCGGAGTCACCCTCTACGAGGTCGGCACCACCAAGGCCGTCAACCTGGGCGGCAACACGCGCCTGTACGTCAGCGTGGACGGCGGCATGAGCGACAACGCCCGCCCGGCCCTGTACGGCGCCGACTACACGGTGCGCCTGGCCAATCGTTCCTCGCAGACCGACCCCGTGCTGGTGCGCGTGGCCGGCAAGCACTGCGAGAGCGGTGACATCGTCGTCGACGCCGACTACCTCCCGGGTGACGTGGCCCCCGGCGACCTGGTGATGGTGGCCGCGACCGGCGCCTACTGCTGGTCGCTGTCGAACAACTACAACTTCGTCGGCCGGCCCGCCGTGGTCGCGGTGGCCGGCGGCATCCCACGGATGCTCGTGCGCGGCGAGACCGTCGCCGACCTGCTCGCCCGCGACACGGGGTTCTCACCGGCGGCCGACCCCGCCGACACCCGACCGAAGTCACCGAAGTCACCGAAGTCACCGAAGGAACCCGCCCGATGATCGAATACCGCAATCTGCGCGTCGCCCTCCTCGGTGGCGGTTCCGTCGGCGCCCAGGTGGCCCGGCTGCTGCTCGAGCACGGCGAGGAACTCGCCAACCGGGTGGGTGCGAGCCTGGAGTTGGTCGGCATCCTCGTGCGCGACCTCGACGCCGAACGCACCGTCGACCTGCCGCGCGAGCTCTTCACCACCGACGCCGAGACCCTGATCCTCGGCGCCGACGTCGTGATCGAGTTGATGGGCGGCATCGAGCCGGCCCGCAGCTACATCCTGATGGCGATCAACTCGGGCGCGGATGTCGTCACCGCCAACAAGGCGCTGCTGGCCACGCACGGCCCCGAACTCTTCGCTGCCGCCGCCCAGGTCGGCGCGCAGCTCAACTACGAAGCGGCCGTGGCCGGCGCCATCCCGATCGTTCGCCCGCTGCGCGACAGCCTCGGCGGCGACCAGGTCAACCGCATCCTCGGCATCGTCAACGGCACCACCAACTTCATCCTCGACCGGATGGACGTCGAGGGCGACACCCTCGAGGACGCCCTCCGCCTCGCCACCGAACTCGGCTACGCGGAGGCCGACCCGACCGCCGACATCGAGGGGTTCGACGCGGCGCAGAAGGCGGCCATCCTCGCCAGCCTCGCCTTCCACACGACCGTTCCGCTGGAATCGGTGCACCGCGAGGGCATCACGGCGATCACCCCGGCGCAGATCGAATCGGCTCGGAAGGCCGGCTACGTCGTGAAGCTGCTCGCCATCTGCGAACGCCTGGTCGACCCGGAGACCGGACTGCCCGGCGTCTCCGCCCGGGTCTACCCGGCCATGGTGCACCGCAATCACCCGCTCGCCGCCGTGCACGGCGGCAACAACGCGGTCTTTGTCGAGGCGGAGGCCGCCGGCAGCCTCATGTTCTACGGCGCCGGCGCCGGGGGAGTGGAGACAGCCTCCGCCGTGCTCGGCGACCTGGTGTCCCTGGCCCGGCGGCACATCGCCGGCGGCCCGGGAGTGGCTACCTCCACCCACGCCGACCTGCCCGTGCTCGACATCGGCAGCATCGCCACCCGCTACGCGGTCACCCTGGAGGTCACGGACGAGCCCGGCGTCCTCGCCGCCCTGGCCAGCGTGTTCAGCAACCACGGTGTGTCGCTGGCCCTGGTCGAGCAGTCCATGACGCAGGCCACACCGCGCACCGCGAATCACGCGGCCGTCCCGTCCACGGCTACCCTAGTGATCGGAACGCACGAGGCCAGGGAGTTGGCACTGGCCGCCACCGTGCGCGATCTCGCGGCCCACAAATTCGTCACCAATGTCGCATCCGTTTTGAGAGTTGAAGGAGTCTGATGTCCAGCGAACGAGAGTCCCTGCCGAACACCGCCGTGAAGACGGCTTCACGGCAGTGGCGCGGCGTGCTGCGCGAATACGCCGACCGCCTGAACATCACGGATGCAACGCCGATCATCACGCTCGGCGAGGGTGGCACCCCGCTCATTCCCGCTCCCGCGCTCTCCGCCCGCACGGGTGCGAAGGTCTGGGTCAAGTACGAGGGCATGAACCCGACCGGTTCCTTCAAGGACCGCGGCATGACCATGGCCATTTCCAAGGCCGTGGAGGATGGCGCCAAGGCCGTCATCTGCGCCTCCACCGGCAACACCTCCGCCTCGGCCGCCGCCTACGCGGCCTACGCCGGCATCCAGGCCGTCGTGCTCGTCCCCGAGGGCAAGATCGCCATGGGCAAGCTCAGCCAGGCCATCGCGCACAACGCGCAGCTGCTGCAGGTGCAGGGCAACTTCGACGACTGTCTCGACATCGCCCGCGACCTGTCCGCGAACTACCCCGTGCACCTGGTCAACTCGGTCAACCCCGACCGCATCGAGGGCCAGAAGACGGCGGCCTTCGAGGTCGTCGAGGTGCTGGAAGACGCCCCGGACATCCACATCGTCCCCGTCGGCAACGCCGGCAACTACACCGCGTACACGCGCGGCTACACCGAGGAACTCGAGCGCGGCGCCACCACGAAGCTGCCCCGGATGTTCGGATTCCAGGCTTCCGGCAGCGCCCCGATCGTGCTCGGCCACCGCGTCGACCACCCGGAGACCATCGCCAGCGCCATCCGCATCGGCAACCCCGCATCCTGGGACCTGGCCCTGGCCGCCCGCACCCTGACCGACGGGTACTTCGGCGCGATCAGCGACGAGAAGATCCTCGAGGCCTACCGCATCCTCTCCGCCGAGGTCGGCATCTTCGTCGAGCCCGCCTCCGCGATCAGCGTCGCCGGCCTGCTCGAGCGGGCCGAGGCCGGACTCATCCCCGCCGGCTCGACCGTGGTGCTCACCGTCACCGGCCACGGCCTCAAGGACCCGCAGTGGGCCCTGCGCACGGCGGATGGCTCCGACGTGAAGCCGACCATCGTGCCGGTCGACACCGCCGAAATCGCGAGCGTCCTCGGGCTGGTTCAGAAATGACCATCGCCGAGGCCGTCTCCGGCCGGTCGGCGCTGGCCGGTCGCTCCGTCACGGTGCAGGTCCCGGCCACCACGGCTAACCTCGGCCCGGGTTTCGACACCCTCGGCCTGGCCCTGGCGCACTACGACCACCTCGATGTCAGCGTTCGGGACGAACCCGGCGTCTTCGTCGAGGTGCAGGGCGTGGGCGCGGGAGAGGTGCCGACCGACGAGACCAACCTCGTCGTGCGCGCCATCATCCACACCTTCGCCGCCTACGGCCAGGAGCTTCCGGGCCTGAACCTGGTCGCGCACAACGTCATCCCGCACGGGCGGGGCATGGGCTCCTCGGGCGCCGCCATCGTGTCGGGCATCATGGCCGCCAAGGGCCTGCTCGAGGGCATCGTCGATATCGACGCGGAGGCGCTGCTCGCCCTCGCCACTGAGATGGAAGGCCACCCGGACAACGTCGCGCCGGCGCTCTTCGGCGGTCTCACCATCGCCTGGATGGCCCCGGAGGGACCGCGGCACAAAAAGCTGATGGTGCACCGCGGCGTCAAGCCGCTCGTTTTCGTGCCCGAGCACGCCATGTCCACCGCGCTGGCGCGCAGCCTGCAGCCGGAAACGGTGCCGCACGAGGACGCCGTCTTCAACGTGTCCCGGTCGGCCCTGCTGATCGCCGCGCTGATCCAGAGCCCGGAACTGCTGCTGGCAGCCACCGAGGACAAGCTCCACCAGAGCTACCGCGCCGCCGCGATGCCCGAGACCAGCCGTCTGATCACGCTGCTGCGCGACCACGGCTTCGCCGCCGTCGTCTCCGGCGCCGGTCCGTCGATCCTCGTTCTGGCCAGCGACCCGGGCCAGCGTCTCGTGGCCGCGGATCTGGTCGCCGCCGAGTCGGAGACGCCGTGGCAGGCTCTCATGCTCGCCGTCGACTCCCTGGGCGCGACGGTCACCCGCACCGACGCCTAAAGCCCCGCGCCTCCGTCCCGCACCCCACGTCCAACCTTCGTCCGAGCGCCTTGAACCAATTCGACGGAGATGTTGCTCTAGATAGGCGATTTTCGGGGTTTTGACTCTGATTTGGGCAAAAACTCCGTCGAATTCGTTCCGGGCGGGGAGGCTCGCGGGAGCAGGGGGTGCGGGACGGGGTAGGAGACGCCGGGACACGCCGGAGCTCCGCGTGTCCGCGCGATCTGTCGGTTCTGCTAGAGTCAAGGGGTACCCGATGGACACGCTTAACGCGCGAGTCCCTTCTCCGGTGCATTCCCTGTAACTCACTGCTATCGCATCATCTATGCGTAGCTGTGTGTGTTCACTTCAATCCACATCATTTTGGGATTGGACCACCCGCAGCGCGTGAGACGCTGCAACAGCTTCCCTGGTACGCACGTATGTCGCCAGGGGAAAGGACAATTTTCGTGACTGACGTCAACCTTCGTACCCTCGGTACGGATTCCTCGCGCCTCTCCACCCTTCGCGTTGCCGAGCTTCAGGCTCTGGCGCTCGAACTGGGCATCCCGGGCGCTTCCAAACTCCGTAAGGGAGAGCTCGTGGACGCTATCACTGCGGAACAGGCTCGGAACACCCCCGCGGCTGAGTTCGCCCCGGACGCCCCAGTGATCTCCGGTCCCCCGGTTTCCTCCGACTCCGCCGGTGCCGCGGGCGATTTCGCCGCGCCGGCCGCCGACGCTGCCGTTGCCACGGCACCGCGCAAGCGGGTCTCCCGCCGCGCCACCACCGCGACCGCGGCACCAGCCGTGGCGCACGTCAACGCTGACGGTGACCTGGGCATCGGCATCATCGTCGCGGACTCCACCACCAAGCGCCGCACCACGGCCCCCACCACGTATGCCGGCCCCTCCGCCGACTCGGTGACGACCGAGCCGACCACCCCGGCCGCCGAAAAGCCCGTTCGCCAGGCCCGCAAGCGTGCCACCTCCGTCACGGTCAAGGCCGCCGCTGCCGCCGAGGCCGCCACGGAGACCGGCGCCGCCGAATCCGCCGCACCTGAGACCGCAGCAGTGGCGACCGGCACGGTGGAGACCGCGGCCTTCCAGCCTGAGGCCGCCGTCGAGGCAGCCCCGGAGACTGCGGCTGAAGCACCCGCCGAAGCCGAAACGGCGACCGGCTCCGGCCGTTCGCGTCGCAGCAGCTCGCGCGGCGGAGCCCGTAACGGGACCGCCCGCAACGCCATCGACGCCCGCAGCAGCATCGACGCCCGCAACACCGCCGATGAGCTCGCCGCCGAGGCTCCGAACGTCATCGAGCAAACCACGCCTGCCGAGCCGGCCGAGGTCGAAAAGGCCGAGGCGACCGAGCAGGTCGAAGAGACCGAGCAGGCCGAACAGCCCCGTCAGGGACGCAACCGCAACCGCAGCCGCGGCGGCGACCGCAACCAGGGCGCCGACCGCAGCCAGGGTGGCGCCGAGCGCGGCGAGGACACCGGACGCCAGCAGAACCAGCGTCAGGCCGGCAACCGCCAGCAGAACCAGGACAATCAGGCCGACCGCGGCCAGGAACGTCAGGCGCAGGGCCAGGACCGTCAGGGCCAGGACCGTCAGGGACAGGACCGTCAGGACCGACAGGGTCAGGGTCAGGGACAGGACCGTCAGGGTCAGGACCGTCAGGACCGTCAGGGCCAGGACCGCCAGGGCCAGGACCGTCAGGGTCAGGACCGCCAGGACCGCCAGGGCCAGGACCGTCAGGGTCAGGACCGCAACGTCGGCCAGGACCGCAACGGCCCGGACGACGACCTGAACAGCCGCAGCAACCGCAACCGTTTCCGTGACCGCAAGCGTCGCGGCGTGACCACGGGCGACGACTTCGAGCCGGAGCTGAACGACGACGATGTGCTGATCCCGGTCGCGGGCATCCTCGACGTGCTCGATAACTACGCCTTCGTGCGCACCTCCGGCTACCTGCCGGGGGCCAGCGACGTCTACGTGTCGCTCGGCCAGGTCAAGAAGTACAACCTGCGCAAGGGTGACGCCGTTGTCGGTGCCATCCGCCAGCCGCACGAGGGTGACCAGAGCGGCCGCCAGAAGTACAACGCGATCGTCAAGGTCGACTCCATCAACGGCCTGACCGTCGAGGAAGCCGCCAACCGGGTTGAGTTCCAGAAGCTCACCCCGCTCTACCCGCAGGAGCGCCTGCGGCTCGAGACCGAGCCGGGGAAGCTCACGCAGCGCATCATCGATCTCGTCGCCCCGATCGGAAAGGGCCAGCGCGGCCTGATCGTCGCACCGCCCAAGGCCGGCAAGACCATCGTCATGCAGCAGATCGCCAACGCCATCGCCACGAACAACCCCGAGGTCCACCTCATGGTCGTTCTCGTCGACGAGCGTCCCGAAGAGGTCACCGACATGCAGCGCACGGTGAAGGGTGAGGTCATCGCCTCCACCTTCGACCGCCCCGCGGAGGACCACACCACGGTCGCCGAGCTCGCCATCGAGCGCGCCAAGCGCCTGGTCGAACTGGGCCACGACGTCGTCGTGCTGCTCGACTCGATCACCCGCCTCGGCCGTGCGTACAACCTCACCGCGCCGCCCTCGGGCCGCATCCTCTCCGGCGGTGTCGACGCCTCCGCGCTGTACCCGCCCAAGCGCTTCTTCGGCGCCGCGCGCAACATCGAGAACGGTGGCTCGCTCACCATCCTCGCCTCCGCTCTGGTCGAGACCGGGTCCAAGATGGACGAGGTCATCTTCGAGGAGTTCAAGGGCACCGGCAACATGGAGCTCCGCCTGTCGCGCCAGCTGGCTGACAAGCGCATCTTCCCAGCGGTGGATGTCAACGCATCCGGCACCCGTCGTGAAGAAATGCTGATGAGCACGGATGAAGTCAAGATCACCTGGAAGCTGCGCCGCGCCCTCGCCGGGCTCGAGCAGCAGCAGGCGCTCGAGGTCATCCTCGGTCGCCTCAAGGAGACCACGTCCAACGTCGAGTTCCTGATGCAGGTTCAGAAGTCGATGCCGACCCTCGGCGGGTCAGACAAGGATCACTGATGTTCGAGTCTGTTCTGACTCTGCTGGCTGAGCACGACGAGCTGCAGTCTCAGCTGGCCGATCCGGAGCTGCACGCGAACCCGGCCCGCTCGAAGAAGGTCAACCGCCGCTACGCCGAGCTCAGCCGCATCATCGCGGCGTGGAACGAGTGGAAAGAGATCGGCGACAACCTCGAGGCAGCCCGCGAGCTCGCCGCCGAGGACGCCGACTTCGCCGCGGAGATCCCCGGGTTGACGGAACAGCTGGAAGCCGCAGCCGAAAAGCTGCGGCGTCTGCTGATCCCGCGCGACCCGCTCGATGCCCGTGACGTGATCATGGAGATCAAGATGGGGGAGGGCGGCGCGGAATCCGCACTGTTCGCCGCCGACCTGCTCCGGATGTACCTGCACTATGCGGAATCGAAGCGCTGGAAAACCGAGATCATCGAGCAGACCACGAGCGATCTCGGCGGGATCAAGGACATCCAGCTCGCCATCAAGGGCAACTCGAGCGACCCCGCAGAGGGCGTCTGGGCGCACCTGAAGTACGAGGGCGGCGTGCACCGAGTTCAGCGGGTGCCCGCCACGGAGTCCCAGGGACGCATCCACACCTCCGCCGCCGGCGTGCTCGTCTTCCCCGAGGTCGACGAGCCCGAAGAGGTCGAGATCAACGCGAACGACCTCAAGATCGACGTGTACCGGTCGAGCGGCCCCGGCGGCCAGTCGGTCAACACGACCGACTCCGCCGTGCGCATCACGCACCTTCCGACCGGCATCGTCGTGGCCATGCAGAACGAGAAGAGCCAGCTGCAGAACAAGGAAGCCGGCATGCGCGTTCTGCGTGCCCGCGTTCTCGCCCGGCAGCAGGAAGAGATCGACGCGGCAGCCAGCCTCGTGCGCAAGGGGCAGATCCGCACCATGGACCGGTCCGAGCGCATCCGCACGTACAACTTCCCCGAGAACCGCATCGCGGACCACCGCACCGGCTACAAGGCCTACAACCTGGACACCGTGATGAACGGCGCCCTGGAGGCCGTGATCGATTCCTGCATCACCGCCGACGAGGCCACTCGCCTGGCCGAGATCGGCGACCACGACTAGATCTCAGAATGATTCGCACGAGATCAGAGGCTTTCTGTGGCCCCGTCCCTCCTAGGCTGGAGGGGCAGGCCGGGGAGCTTTCGCATTCTGCCGGCCCAAACCGAGGGCGAGGATGCCGATGGAATCCCTGACGAGTCACACCGACTACGGCGCGGTGGGCCTGAACGAGTCCGGGGTCGACCCCGACCCGATGATCGAGTTCGCCGCGTGGCTGGCGGCAGCCGAGCAGGCGGGGCTCTACGAGCCGAACGCCATGGTGGTCGGCACCGTCGACCCGGACGGCCGGCCGAGCAGTCGCACGGTGCTGCTCAAGGGCCTCGACGGGAGCGGATTCGAATTCGTCAGCAACTACGGTTCCCACAAGGGCCGGGCGCTGGCCGCCAATCCGGGCGTATCGCTGTTGTTCCCCTGGTTCGCGATGCAGCGCCAGGTGATCGTCTACGGCACGGCCCACCCCACGGATGCCGCCACCAGCGACGCCTACTTCGCGCGCCGACCGCGGGCCGCCCGCATTGCCGCTGTGGCTAGCGACCAGTCGCAGCCGATCGCGAGCCGTGCCCTGCTCGAGGAACAGGTGCGCCGGGTGGAAGCGCGCTACCCGGGCGACACGGACATTCCCCGGCCGGACGACTGGGGCGGCTACCGGGTGACGCCGCACGCGATCGAGTTCTGGCAGGGGCGAACGTCGCGGCTGCACGACCGCCTGCGCTTCACGGCCGCCGCCGCGGGCGGCTGGACCCTGGAGCGGCTGCAGCCCTAGCGGCAGCGTCAGTCGTCGGTGAGCGGCAGTCCCCTCGCGCTCTCGATCGTGTCGGGCCTGGCCGGCTGCACGGTCGCCGGAATTCCGAGGAGCACGGACTTCGCCGGGGCATCCCGCGTCACCACAGCGTTGGCGCCGACGGTGCTCCAGGCGCCGAGCGTGATCGGGCCGAGGATCTTGGCCCCGGCGCCGACCGTCACGCCGTCGTGCAGGGTCGGATGCCGCTTCTCGCCACGGGCCACCCCGTGACGGGATTTTCCACCGAGCGTGACGCCGTGGTAAAGCATGACGTCGTCGCCGATCTCCGACGTTTCACCGATCACCACTCCCATGCCGTGGTCGATGAACAGCCGTCGCCCGATCCGGGCGCCCGGGTGGATTTCGATCCCGGTCAGGAACCGGGTGAACTGGGACAGCAGCCGGGCCGGCAGCCACAGCCCGGCCGTCCAGAGCCGGTGCGCGACCCGATAGGACCAGACCGCGTGCAGGCCGCTGTACGCGAGGAACACCTCGATGTTGCTGCGGGCCGCGGGGTCGTGGGCGCGCGCCATCAGCACGTCTTCCCGGATGCTCGACAAGACTCCCATCGGCTGCTTCCGCCGCCCTCTTCTCGCCTAGTCCAGCAGGTCTTCGTAGAGAACGGTCGAGATATACCGCTCGCCGAAGCTCGGCAGGATTGCCACGATGGTCTTGCCAGAGTTCTCGGGCCGCTTGGCCTGCTCGAGGGCCGCCCAGACCGCGGACCCGCCGGAGATGCCGGAGAGGATGCCTTCGTCGGTCGCGAGGGCACGCGCCGTGGCCAGCGAGTCGGCCAGGGTGACGTCGGTCACCTCGTCGTACACGGTGGTGTCGAGGACCTTCGGCACGAAGTTGGCACCGATGCCCTGGATCTTGTGCGGCCCCGGCTTGCCGCCGGTGAGGATGGGGGAGTCGATCGGTTCGACCCCGACGACCCGAACGGAGGGTTTGCGCTCCTTGAGCAGCTGACCGGTGCCCGTGATGGTGCCGCCGGTGCCGATGCCCGCCACCAGGATGTCCACGGCGCCTTCGGTGTCGTCCCAAATCTCCACGCCCGTGGTCGCGCGGTGGATGGCCGGGTTGGCGGGGTTGTCGAACTGACGGGCGAGGATCGCCCCCGGCGTGCCGGCGGCGATCTCTTCCGCCTTCGTGACGGCGCCGCGCATGCCTTCTCCACCGGGCGTGAGCACGATTTCCGCGCCGTAGGCACGAAGCAGCACGCGGCGCTCCTTGCTCATGGTCTCCGGCATCGCCAGGATCACCCGGTAACCGCGGGCCGCCCCCACCATGGCCAGGGCGATGCCGGTGTTGCCGCTGGTACCCTCGACGATGGTGCCGCCCGGGGCCAGTTCGCCCGACGCCTCGGCGGCGTCGACGATCGCGATGCCGATCCGGTCCTTCACACTGCCCGAGGGGTTGTAGAACTCCAGCTTCACCAGCACGGTCGCGTCCAGGCCGGCGGTGAGCCGGTTCAGTCTGACCAGAGGGGTCCCGCCGACGGCAGCGGTGATATCGGAGTGAATCTTTGCGGGCATCGGTGAGCGCCTTTCGATCGGTTTTCAGGACCTCGCCCAGCCTAGGGCCACGGCATTGGGCGAGCGAGTGCATTACATTCCAAAGAGTGACAACTCCGCCAAGCGACCATTCCATTCCCGCCGCCGTCGACGAAATGCGCGACCTGGCCATCCGTTCACTCTCCGCGGCCGGGATTTCCGACGCCGAGGTGGACGCCGATCTACTGATCGGCCACGTCCTCTCCCAGAGCCGGGGGCAGGTGCAGGCCGCCGGCATCCTGCGCACCAGCCTCAGCGAGACGGATGCCGCGGCCATCCTGGAACTCGTTCACCGCCGCTCTCTGCGCGAGCCGTTGCAGCACATCACCGGCCGTGCCCCGTTCCGCTCCCTCGAACTGAACGTGGGACCCGGAGTGTTCGTGCCTCGGCCCGAGACCGAACAGGTGGCGCAATTCGCCATCGACGCCCTCCGTTCCCTGCCCGACCCGGAACCGATCGGCGTGGACCTGGGCACCGGCAGCGGCGCGATCGCGCTGGCCATGGCGGTCGAGGTGCCCCACGCCCGCGTCTGGGCGGTGGAGAACTCTCCGGATGCGTTCCCGTGGACCACCCGCAACTTCACCGAGGTCGGTGCCGACAACGCCACCCTCGTGTTCGGCGACCTGACCGACGCGCTTGCCGAACTCGACGGAACCGTCGCCGTGGTCATCTCGAACCCGCCGTACATCCCCGCGGACGCCATCCCGCGCGACCCGGAGGTGCGCCTCTTCGACCCGGCCCGCGCCCTGTTCGGCGGCCGGGACGGCCTCGACGTCGTGCGACACGTGTCCCGCACGGCCCTGCGCCTGCTGCGCCCGGGCGGGGTGCTGGTGATCGAGCACGGCGAGTTGCAGGGCGCCGAAATCCGGGCCCTCCTGGCCGCCGACGGCTGGCGTGCCCCCGCCACCCACCGCGACTACACCACCCGCGACCGCGCGACCACCGCCCTGCGACCCTGAGGTCGACGAGGCGGGCTGCCAGCCTCCCGGGAGGTGGCTGCACTAGAATCGGTCGAAATGACACGCATCTATGACTGCTCGGTTGACTCGGAATACGCAGCCGGCATGAGACTCGCACGATCGGCCATCGGCCGTGGTGCGCTCGTCGTCATCCCCACCGACACCGTCTACGGGCTCGCCGCCGACGCCTTCAGCCCGGAGGCCGTGCAACGGCTCCTCGACGCCAAAGGGCGGGACCGCACCTCGCCGCCGCCCGTGCTCATCCCCGGCATCCCCACCCTCGACGCCCTCGCGCAGGACGTCCCTCCGCCCGTACGTGAGCTCGTCGCCGCGTTCTGGCCCGGCGGCCTGACCGTCGTGCTCACCGCCCAGCCGTCTCTGGTCTGGGACCTGGGCGAGACTCGCGGCACGGTTGCACTGCGGATGCCGAGCAACCGGGTCGCCCTCGACCTCCTGGCCGAGACGGGACCCCTGGCCGTGTCATCCGCCAACATGAGCGGCCTTCCCGCCGCCATCGACGCGATCGGCGCCGAAGACATGCTCGGCATCAATGTCGCCGTCTATCTCGACGGGGGAGTCGCGGGCCTCGACTACGAGCCGATCGGCGACCGCGCCGGAGACACCTCGTCGACAATCGTGGATGCCACCGGCTACGGCTCCAACGGAGGCAAGGTGGTCATCGTGCGCAACGGCGTGATCTCGCGGGCGGCGATCGAAGCCGTGATCGGGGACGCCCTTGCCCCGGTCGGGTTCGCGCCCCCCGCCGCTGCTTCGGAGCCCGCCGCCGAGCCCGCCGCCGAAGCGTCCACGGCGCCCGCCGGCGACACCGCACCCGACCCGGCCGCAGACGCGGGCTAATCGATGACCGTCTTCGTTCTGCTGGCCCTCGTCTCGGCCTTGATCACCTTCGGGTTCTCGATCCTCGTGCTCAAACTGAGCCACCGCTACAAGCTGTACCCGAAGATCCGCGAACGCGATGTGCACACCCGGCCCACGCCCCGCCTCGGCGGCATCGCCATCTTCCTCGGCATCGTCGGCGCCTTCGGGGTGTCCTACCTGATCGCCGCCGCATTCGCCCCGCTCCGGCTCATTTTCAGCGACCCGCAGCAGATCCTCGCCATCCTCGGAGCCGCCCTGCTGATCGTCCTGCTCGGCGTGGCCGATGACCTCTGGGACCTCGACTGGATGACCAAGCTGGCCGGCCAGTTCATCGCGGCCGGGCTCGTCGCCTGGCAGGGCGTGCAGGTCCTGTCGCTGCCGATCGGCGGGCTGACCGTCGGGTCGTCCTGGATGTCCATCCTGATCACCGTGATCGTGATTGTGATCGTGATGAACATGATCAACTTCATCGACGGGCTCGACGGCCTGGTCGCGGGGGTCGCCCTGATCGCGAACGGCGTGTTCTTCGTCTACAGCTACCTGCTCGTGCGGGACACGTCTCCGAGCAACTACTTCAACCTGGCCTCCCTGATCGCCGCTATCCTGGTGGGGGCCTGCGTCGGGTTCCTGCCGCTCAACTGGCGTCCGGCGAAACTATTCATGGGCGACGCCGGCGCGCTGCTGGTGGGCCTGCTGATGGCCACCTCCGCGATCGCGATCACCGGTCAGGTCGACCCCACCGCAGTCAACCGGTCCCAGCTGTTCCCCGCCTTCATCCCGATCATCCTGCCGGTCGCGATCCTGATCATCCCGCTGCTCGACTTCGGCCTGGCCGTGTTCCGGCGGGTTCGGGCCGGGAAATCGCCCTTCAGTGCCGACCGCAAACACCTCCACCACCGGCTCCTCGACATGGGGCATTCCCACCTGCATGCCGTGCTCATCTTCTACGGCTGGACGGCGGCCGCATCCGTCGGCTGCCTGCTCTACTTCGTACTGCCCGTGTACTTCGGCCTGCCCACCTGGTACGCCACGATCTTCCTGATCTTCGCACTGCTGGTCTGCACCCTTGTCACGCTGGCTCCGCTCAGCCGGCGCAAGGCCGTGGAGGCCGCCAGTCAGCTTGCGAGCCCGGCCACCCAACCAGTCGAGATCGCCCGATTCGACCCTCTCGATGAGGCGTCGACGACGGCCGAGGAGAACGTATGAGCACCATGGCACCCCGTCCGGCCCAGCCCACTTCGATTCCAGTGTTCCGCCGCATCCTCGTCTACGGCAGCGTCCTCGCCGCCGGCATCGCCGTCGTCGGGGCCGTGGTCGGCGGTCTGGCCGCGGGGGCCGAGGGCGTCGTGAGCGCCCTGATCGGAACCCTGCTGTCGGTGGTCTTCATGGGGATCACGGCCGGCAGCATCCTGGTCGCCAATCGTTTCGCCGGCACCGCCGCGGCCATCGGCGCGTTCTTCGGAATCGTGATGGGAGGCTGGCTGGTCAAGTTCGTCGTCTTCCTGGTGCTGATGGTGCTGCTCAAAGACCAGCCCTGGATCCAGCCGGTCGTGCTGTTCCTCAGCATCATCGCCGGAGTCGTCGGTTCGCTCCTGGTCGATGTTTTCGTGCTGATGAAGAGCCGAATGACGTACGCCAGCGACATCGCCTTGCCGACGGCGGCACACGACGACTGAGCGCGGGCTCTCGATTCGGTCTCCCGGCCTTTTCTTGCTAGGGTAATGACCGATTCGTCCCGTGTTGTTTCTGCCTTCTTGCAGAACAATCCGGCCACACATTCGTCATCGCGAGAGCAGAGCTTCTTGCCCCGAAACAGGAGAAAGCGCTGCTAGAAACCGCCGTAAACCTGATGATTCCGTTTGCCACCGATGAGGGTGGCTTCCACGGTCCGACGATTGGTGAATTCTTCCCCGAAGCGATCTTCTTCGCCGGGACGCCATTCGAAATAAATCGCATCATGCTCATCCGCTTCCTGGCAGTCGCCGCGCTGCTGCTAATTTTCTGGATCGGCACGCGCCGCATGAAGGTCATTCCGACCCGCATGCAGAGCGTCGTCGAGATGGGCCTGGACTTCGCCCGGGTCAACATCGCCGAAGACATCCTCGGCAAGAAGGACGGCAAGCGTTTCCTGCCGTTGATCACGACCATTTTCTTCATGGTCCTGTTCCTCAACATCACCGGCCCGATCCCGTTCCTCAACATCGCCGGAAGCTCCGTCATCGGAGTTCCGCTGGTGCTGGCGCTGGTGGCTTACAGCGCCTTCATCTACGCCGGCGTCAAGAAGAACCCGGCGAACTTCTTCCGGAACGCCCTGTTCCCACCCGGAGTTCCGCCGTTCCTCTACATCATCGTGACGCCGATCGAGTTCATCTCGACGTTCCTCATCCGCCCGGTCACTCTGACCCTTCGGCTGCTGATGAACATGATCGTCGGCCACCTGCTCCTGGTGCTGTTCTTCAGTGCGACGCAGTTCTTCTTCTTCACCGCCACCGGCGGGTTCAAGTTGTTCGGTGCGGGCACCCTGGTGTTCGGCTTCGCGTTCACACTCTTCGAAGTGCTGATCGCGCTGCTCCAGGCCTACATTTTTGCCCTGCTCACCGCTGTCTACATCCAGCTCGCGCTGGCTGAGGAGCACTAAACCTCGAATCCGGCATTCGCTGTATTCGTCACTACGGAAGGAACCATACGTTGGACGCAACAACCGTTCTCGCGGCAATCAACGGAAACATCGCGACTGTCGGTTACGGCCTCGCCGCAATCGGCCCGGCAATCGGCGTGGGCATTGTCGTCGGCAAGACCATCGAGGGTGTTGCTCGTCAGCCCGAACTGGCCGGCCAGCTCCAGGTCCTGATGTACATCGGCATCGCCTTCACCGAGGCGCTCGCCTTCATCGGTATCGCCACCTACTTCATCTTCGTTTAGTCCTCTTTTCTCTCTAGTCAGGAGGCACGATGTTTAACGCAGTGATTGCAGCTGCTGCTGAGAAGACGGAAAATCCGCTTCTCCCCGCGGTCTACGACATAGTCTGGTCCTCGCTCATTTTCGTGGTCATTCTGTTCTTCTTCTGGAAGCTCGTGCTTCCGAGGATGCAGAAGCTTCTCGACGACCGCGCAGAGGCCATCGAGGGCAACATCGCGAAAGCGGACGATGCCCAGCGCAAGGCCGAAGCTGCTCTCGAGCAGTACACGGCCCAGCTTGCTGACGCTCGCGCCGAGGCCGGCCAGATTCGCGAGCACGCTCGCATCGACGGCCAGAAGATCATCAACGAGCACAAGGAACAGGCCCTGGCCGAAGCCGCTCGCGTGACCACCAGCGCCAAGGCTCAGATTGAAGCAGAACGTCAGGCGGCAGTCGTGTCCCTTCGTTCCGAAGTGGGCACCCTGGCCATCGACCTCGCATCCGGTGTCATCGGCGAAAGCCTGACCGACGACGCGAAGGCCACCGCCATCGTCGACCGTTTCCTGGCCGACCTTGAGGCCTCGGAGAAAGCAGCTAAGTAATGGGAAGCGCCACCAGAGAAGCTTTGGCCTCGTCGCGGGCGGCATTGGCTGCCCAGGGCAGCACGGCCGATCTGGCGACGGGCGAGAGCCTGTTGAACGCCGGTCGCGTGATCGGTGACTCCTCGCAGCTCCTGTCCGCTCTGGTCGACCCGGCAGCGGATGCCGCGGCGAAGGCGGCGCTCGTTCGCGCCGTGTTCGCCTCGGCCCTGACCCCCACGGCACTGGAGCTCCTCCAGTGCGTCGCTGCGACTCGCTGGTCGAGTCACAGCGACCTGCTGGCCGGGGTCGAGGACCTCGGGTTGCGTTCGATCGCATCCTCGACCGACGACGGGATCGTCGAGGCCGAGCTGTTCGCCTTCGGCAGCGCCGTCTCGTCCAACGCGGAGCTCGAACTCGCTCTGGCCAGCAAGTTGGGAAAGGCGAGCGCCAAAGTCGGCCTCGTCAACTCCCTGCTGGGCGGCAAGGTCACCGAACAGACGCTGTCGATCGTGCGGCACCTCGTGCAGCAGCCTCGCGGCCGCCGCATCGGCGAGTTGCTGCGCTACGCGGCATCCGTCGTCGCCGACCAGTCAGGGGCCTCGATCGCCACGATCACGTCCGCCGCAACGCTCGCGCCCGAACAGGTGGAGCGCCTCCGCACGAGCCTCACCGCTCGTTACGGTCGTCGGCTCACGCTCAACCAGGTCGTCAACCCGGCTCTGGTCGGGGGAGTCCATGTTCAAATCGGTGACGACGTCATCGATGGCAGCATCGCCACCCGCCTGAAAGACCTCCGAAGCAAGCTCGCTGGCTGAGCGTTCAGCCAGTAACACACACACCTCGGGACGGCAGCGTCCCGTGCACGACAGAACCTGTACATCCGGTACAGAAAAGGGAAGATGATGGCAGAACTAACGATCAGCCCCGATGAGATCCGCGACGCTCTCCAGGACTTCGTCAAGTCCTACGAGCCGAACAAGACCGCAACGACCGAGGTTGGCTACGTCACCACGGCCGGCGACGGGATCGCACACGTCGAAGGCCTTCCCAGCGTGATGGCGAACGAGCTCATCAAATTCGCTGACGGCACCCTGGGCCTCGCCCAGAACCTCGACGAAGACGAGATTGGCGTCGTCGTGCTCGGCGAGTTCACCGGCATCGTCGAGGGAATGGAGGTGCACCGCACTGGTGAGGTTCTCTCCGTACCCGTCGGCGACGGCTACCTCGGCCGTGTCGTCGATCCGCTCGGTGCTCCCATCGACGGCCTCGGCGAGATCAAGACCGAGGGCCGTCGTGCCCTCGAACTCCAGGCTCCCGGCGTCATGCACCGCAAGTCGGTTCACGAGCCGATGCAGACCGGCATCAAGGCGATCGACGCCATGATCCCGATCGGGCGCGGACAGCGTCAGCTGATCATCGGTGACCGCCAGACCGGCAAAACGGCCATCGCGATCGACACGATCATCAACCAGAAGGCCAACTGGGCTTCGGGCGACGTCAACAAGCAAGTTCGTTGCATCTACGTCGCCATCGGCCAGAAGGGTTCCACGATCGCCGCCGTCAAGGGCGCGCTCGAGGACGCCGGCGTGATGGAGTACACGACCATCGTCGCGTCCCCGGCCTCCGACCCCGCCGGCTTCAAGTACCTCGCCCCGTACACCGGTTCGGCCATCGGCCAGCACTGGATGTACGCCGGCAAGCACGTCCTCATCATCTTCGACGACCTGTCCAAGCAGGCCGAGGCCTACCGTGCGGTCTCGCTGCTGCTGCGTCGCCCGCCGGGGCGCGAGGCATACCCGGGCGACGTGTTCTACCTGCACTCCCGTCTGCTCGAGCGTTGCGCGAAGCTCTCCGACGAACTCGGCGCCGGATCGATGACCGGTCTTCCGATCATCGAGACCAAGGCCAACGACGTCTCCGCGTACATCCCGACCAACGTGATCTCGATCACCGACGGCCAGATCTTCCTGCAGTCCGACCTGTTCAACGCCAACCAGCGTCCCGCAGTCGACGTGGGCATCTCGGTCTCGCGAGTCGGCGGTGACGCTCAGGTCAAGTCGATCAAGAAGGTCTCCGGAACTCTCAAGCTCGAACTGGCCCAGTACCGCTCGCTCGAGGCCTTCGCGATGTTCGCGTCCGACCTCGACGCGACCAGCCGTCGCCAGCTGGCCCGTGGCGCCCGTCTGACCGAACTGCTCAAGCAGCCCCAGTACTCGCCGTACCCGGTCGAAGATCAGGTCGTCTCGATCTGGGCCGGCACGAACGGCAAGTTCGACGAGGTTCCGGTCGAGGACGTTCTGCGTTTCGAGCGCGGGCTGCTCGACCACCTGGGTCGCACCACCGAGGTCCTCAAGACGCTGCGCGAGACGAACATCCTCGATGACGCCACCGTCGCGACGCTCGAACTCGAGGTCGACAAGTTCAAGCAGGGCTTCCAGACCGGCGAGGGCAAGCCACTCGCCTCGGTCGGCAAGGAAGAATTCACGGCCATCGCCGTCGAAGACGTGAATCAGGAAAAGATCGTCAAGCACCGACGCTAAGCGCCCCGGTCGCGTTCCCCACCGGGTCTGAACGAACAAAACTCGTTCGGACCAGGGGGAGCGCGGCCAGGCTCGCACGGCCACCGCACCACCCCACCCACTGACAAGGAAGCACAGGAGACACATGGGAGCGCAACTTCGGGTCTACCGGCAGAAGATCAAGTCTGCCCAGACGACTAAGAAGATCACTCGGGCCATGGAGTTGATCTCTGCCTCGCGCATTCAGAAGGCCAAGGCCCGCGTCGCGGCGTCGACACCGTTCGCCCGCGCGATCACGCAGGCGGTCTCCGCCGTCGCGACGTACTCGAATGTCGCTCACGTGCTCACGACCGAGCCGGAGAAGATCGAACGCGCAGCGGTCGTCATCTTCGCGTCCGACCGTGGCCTCGCCGGGGCGTTCAGCTCCCAGGTGCTGCGTGAAGCCGAGTCGCTGAGCGAACTGCTCCGTGGCCAGGGCAAGGACATCGTCTACTTCCTCGTCGGACGCAAGGCGGTCGCGTACTTCAGCTTCCGTCGTCGCCCGTCGGAACAGGTCTGGACAGGTTCGACCGACCAGCCCGACTACGAGACGGCGCGCGAGATCAGCGACGCGCTGCTCGAGGCCTTCCTCCGGGAAGCGGACGACGGCGGCGTGGACGAGATCCACGTGGTGTTCAACCGTTTCGTGAGCATGGTCACCCAGGTTCCCCAGGTTGTTCGGCTCCTTCCGCTCGAGGTCGTCGAGGGCGTCGAGGAACCCGGTGAAAACCAGGTTCTCCCGCTCTACGAGTTCGAGCCGGACGTTGAAACGGTGCTGGACTCGCTCCTGCCCGTCTACATCGAGAGCCGCATCTTCAACTCCATGCTGCAGTCCGCTGCAGCCGAGCACGCCGCGCGTCAGAAGGCCATGCAGTCGGCCTCCGACAACGCGGACAAGTTGATCAAGGACTTCACCCGGCTGTCCAACAACGCCCGGCAGACCGAGATCACCTCGCAGATTTCCGAGATCGTGGGTGGAGCCGACGCGCTCTCATCCGCCAAGAACTAAAACCAGAGAAGAGAGAGCAATGACTGACACCATATCCGCGCCAGTCCACGCACCGGTGGATTCCGTCGCCGTTGGCCGGATCGCCCGCGTCACGGGCCCGGTCGTCGACATCGAGTTCCCGCACGACTCGATCCCGGGCATGTACAACGCACTGAAGACGACCATCGTCATCGATGATGTGACCACCGTCATCACGCTCGAGGTCGCCCAGCACCTCGGCGACGACCTCATCCGCGCGATCGCGCTCAACCCGACCGATGGTCTGGTCCGTGGCCAGGAGGTCCGGGACACCGGTTCCCCCATCACTGTCCCGGTCGGCGACGTCACCAAGGGCCGCGTCTTCAACGCCATTGGCGAGGTGCTCAATGCGGAGCCCGGCGAAAAGATCGAAATCACCGAGCGCTGGCCCATCCACCGCAAGCCGCCGCCCTTCGACCAGCTGGAGTCCAAGACCCAGCTGTTCGAGACCGGCATCAAGGTCATCGACCTTCTCACGCCGTACGTTCTCGGTGGCAAGATCGGACTCTTCGGTGGAGCCGGCGTCGGCAAGACCGTCCTGATCCAGGAAATGATCCAGCGCGTCGCGCAGGACCACGGTGGAGTGTCCGTGTTCGCCGGTGTCGGGGAGCGCACCCGTGAGGGCAACGACCTGATCCACGAGATGGAAGAGGCTGGCGTCTTCGACAAGACCGCCCTCGTATTCGGCCAGATGGACGAGCCGCCGGGAACGCGTCTGCGCGTCGCCCTGTCGGCCCTGACCATGGCGGAGTACTTCCGTGACGTGGCCAAGCAGGACGTGTTGCTCTTCATTGACAACATCTTCCGCTTCACCCAGGCCGGTTCCGAGGTGTCGACCCTTCTGGGCCGCATGCCGAGCGCCGTAGGTTACCAGCCGACCCTGGCAGACGAGATGGGCATCCTCCAGGAGCGCATCACGTCGACCCGTGGCCACTCGATCACGTCGCTGCAGGCCATCTACGTTCCTGCCGACGACTACACCGACCCGGCGCCGGCGACGACCTTCGCCCACCTCGACGCCACCACCGAGCTGTCGCGCGAAATCGCGTCGAAGGGGCTCTACCCGGCCGTCGACCCGCTCACCTCGACCAGCCGCATCCTCGACCCCCGCTACCTGGGCGCCGACCACTACACCACGGCCGTGCGCGTCAAGGCGATCCTGCAGAAGAACAAGGAACTCCAGGAGATCATCGCGATCCTGGGTGTTGACGAACTCTCCGAGGAAGACAAGGTCACCGTCTCCCGCGCGCGCCGCATCCAGCAGTTCCTGTCGCAGAACACCTACATGGCCAAGAAGTTCACGGGTGTCGAGGGCTCCACGGTGCCGCTCAAGGACACCATCGAGTCCTTCACCGCCATCGCCAACGGCGACTTCGACCACGTGGCCGAACAGGCCTTCTTCAACGTCGGTGGCATCGCCGACGTCGAAGAGAAGTGGGCGAAGATCCAGAAAGAGAACGACTAGTCATGGCCGGGACCCCGCTCACGGTCAGTGTCGTCGCGGCCGACCACGAGGTCTGGTCCGGCGAGGCCAGCATGGTGGTCGCCCGCACCGTGGAGGGCCAGATCGGTATCCTTCCCGGGCACGAGCCCATGCTGGCGATCCTTGCCAGTGGCGAGGTTCGGGTGACCCTGAGCGGCGGTGAGAAAGTCGTCGCCGAGGCGGCGGACGGCTTCCTGTCGGTCGCCAACAACGTGGTCACGATCGTCGCACGCAAGGCAGAGCTCGTTTAGTTCGCTTGCTGATCCTGCTGCCGCCGTCCGAGACAAAACGTCTCGGTGGCATCGAAGTACCGCTTGACCTGCAGTCCCTCCAGTACCCGTCGCTTGCATCCAAGCGGCGGGTACTTGTGCGTTCGCTCCGCTCGCTCGCCCGGCATCCGGATGAGATGATGGCGGCCTTGAAGCTGGGCCGCACCCAGTCCGCCGAGGTCGGACGGAATCTGGCGCTGTCATCGTCACCGACCATGCCGGTGCTGGACCGCTACACCGGGGTGCTTTACGACGCCCTCGACGCCGGCACCCTGTCGCCGGCCGACCGCGACTGGGCCCGGCACCACGTGCTGGTGCACTCCGCACTGTTCGGGCCGGTCGGCGCGCTGGACCTCATTCCGGCCTACCGCCTCTCGTGCAGCTCGAAGCTGCCCGAGATCGCCCTGAAGAAGCACTGGGCGGAGTCAATCGCGCGTGTGCTGGCCGAGTCTGAGGGGCTCCTGCTCGACTTCCGCTCCGCGGGCTATGTCGCGCTCGGGCCCGCGCCGGTGCGTCCCGGCTCCGTCTATCTCCGCGTCCTCGCCGAGACTGCGGACGGCCGCACGCGCGCCCTGAACCACTTCAACAAGCAGGCGAAGGGCCGCTTCACCCGGGCCCTCGTGCAGCACGGCGAGTCCTTCACGACGCTCGACGCGTTGCTCGGGTGGGCGGCCGGGGCGGGCTTTGTTCTGCGCCCCGGATCGGTCGGGGAACTCGACCTGGTCGTCGACCAGTCGATTGCCGCCGCCACGGTCTGAAAGCGGCCCCACCGACGGGCATTCCGGCCCTAGGCTGTGACCGTGCCCACACCACCTATGAACGTCACCGTCACCGGCGCCGGCGGCCAAATCGGCTACGCCCTGGTCTTTCGGATTGCGTCAGGCGCCCTGCTCGGCCCGACCACACCGATCAACCTCACCCTGCTCGAGATCCCCGGGGGACGCGCCGCCGCGGAGGGCACAGCCCTCGAGCTGCAGGACTGCGCGTTCCCGCTGCTGCGGTCGGTCACCGTCACGGAAGACCCGGTCCGCGCCTTCGACGGGGTCAGCATCGCGCTGCTGGTCGGTTCCCGGCCCCGGGCCGTCGGCATGGAGCGGGTGGCTCTGCTCGAGAGCAACGGTCGCATCTTCGGGCCGCAGGGGCTCGCGCTCAACGAGGGCGCGGCATCCGATGTGCGCGTCCTGGTCGTGGGCAACCCCGTGAACACCAATGCCCTCGTTGCCAGCGCTTTCGCTCCGGACATTCCGGCGGAACGCTTCACGGCCATGACCCGGCTGGACCACAACCGCGGGCTCGGCCAGTTGGCCGCCCGGCTGGGCGTGCCCGTTCCCGAGATCGACAGACTCACCGTGTGGGGGAACCACTCCGCCAGCCAGTACCCGGATGTCTCCCACGCGACCGCGGGCGGGCGCCCGGTGTCCGGCCTCGTGGACGAGGCGTGGCTGACCGGGGAGTTCATTCCCCGGGTCGCCAACCGCGGTTACGAGATCATCCAGGCACGCGGCGCGTCGTCCGCGGCGTCCGCGGCCAGTGCGGCCATCGACCATGTCTACGACTGGGTCAACGGGACCGGCGACCGATGGACCTCCGCGGGCGTCGTGTCGGACGGCTCCTACGGCGTGCCGGAGGGTCTGGTCTGTTCATTCCCGGTGCGCGGCGTGGACGGGCGATACGAGATCGTGCCGAACCTCTCGATCGACGCCTTCTCGCGCGCCCGGATCGACAACTCGGTCGCCGAGCTGCTTGAAGAGCGCGCCGCGGTTCTGTCTCTCGGCCTGCTGCCCTGACCTCCGGTCGGACCTCCAGCCGATCCTCTGGTCGGCGCCTCCAGCCGGTCCTCTAGTCGGCGGAGGCGCGGTGGCAGCCCTGCACGTGATCGTCGACGAGGCCCGCGGACTGCATCAGCGCGTACATCGTGGTGGGGCCGACGAACCGGTAACCGCGGGCGCGCAGCTCGCGGCTGAGCGCCGTCGATTCCGGGGTGATGGCCGGGATCTCGCTGAGCGTTACCAGCCGGGAGCTGCGGCCTGGCGGTGCGAAGCTCCAGATCAGCGCGGCCAGGCTGTGACCGAGGTCCCGGGTGACCCGGGCGTTGCCGATGGTCGCCTCGATCTTCCCGCGGTGGCGGATGATGCTGGGATCGGCCACGAGACGGGCGACGTCTGATTCGTCCATGACGGCGACCCGGTCCACCTCGAAGCCGTGAAACGCGGCCCGGAAGGCGGGGCGTCGCCGCAGGATCGTGATCCACGACAAGCCCGCCTGGAAGCCCTCGAGGCACAGCTTCTCGAACAGCGCCCGGTCGTCCCGAAGCGGACGTCCCCACTCTTCATCGTGGTATCGCCGGTATTCGGCGTCGTCGCCCACCCAGCCGCAGCGGGCGAGCCCGTCCGCGCCCACCCGGAGCGAACCGGTCGCGTCGGTCACGACCGGTGCTCGATGCCTTCGTGATCGAGCAGCCAGACCTTGGTGGGGATGCCGCTGCCTCCGCTGTACCCGGTGATGCGCCCGTCAGCGGCCAACACCCGGTGACAACCGACCAGGATGGGCACGGGATTCGCACCGATGGCGCCGCCGACGGCCCGGCCTGAGCCCGGCTTTTCCAGCGACCTCGCCACTTCTCCGTACGAGGTGACGTCGCCGAAGCCCAGTGCGGCCAGGCGCGCCCAGACATCCTTCTGGAACGCAGTGCCCTGCCGCGGCCGGACGGGCACGTCGAAGCTGGTGCGGGTTCCGGCGAAGTACTCCGTCAGCTCCCGGGCGGCCTGGGCGAGCAGGGGGGAGGGGGCCTCTGCCGACGCCTCCAGGGGCAGATGCCCGTCGCGCTCGATCGAGAGCGACAGGATGCTCTCACCGTCGCTGGTCAGTTCCAGCCGCCCAATGGGGCTGGGCAGCCGGATCAAAGACGTTTCGATGCTGATCATGACTCGACTGTAGTCGGCGCCGCAGCGGGACTCTGGCGGCTTTCGGACCTGAGGGGAACTGGCACCGTCGCCCACTGGGGAGGAGGCTTCGGCCATGGCCACCCGACCGGACCAGGCCCCCGGCTCAGGCCAGCGGTAGGTGCGGGTAGTCGGCGGAGCGGTTCTGGAAGGCCAGGATGCTGGGATTCTGGATGACCCCGTTCCTGATCTCGATCGCCCGGCGCAGGGTCTCGTCGGCACCCCAGGCGTTCTCGCCCCTCAGCACGTCCTCGAGGTAGGGGAGGAGTGCCGCACTGATCTCCCAGGTGGCGGAGTCCCACAGATAGGAGGGACTGTGGTCGACCGCGTAGTACGTGACGTTGTCGCCGACGGTGAAGACCGGGTTGGCGAACGTGGTCGGCCGGGCCCAGGCGAACCCCATGCCGGCATCGCACGACACGTCGACGACGAGGGTTCCCGGGGCGAGCAGCGCGAGGTCCGCATCCCGCAGGAAGGTGAGCGGCTGGTTGGGGTCCTGCAGCACGCAGTTCACGATCACGTCGTGGCCGGCCAGGAAGTCGGGCAGCGGCATCCGTTTGCCCTCGACCAGAACGGAGTCGACCGAACCGGCGGCGACACCACCGGAGTCGCCGGCGCCATCCTCGCGCACGAGCGGCACGATCCGGGCGGCGTCGAACACCGACCCCGGCGCGATGGCGCGCGGGGTGACCAGGCTGACGTCGGTGACTCCGTGGGCCCCCAGGGCCGTCACGGCTCCGCGGGCGGTGGACCCGGATCCGATCACGGCCGCGCGCAGCGGGCGGCCGTACACGCCGGTCGAGCCAACGAGCGACAGGGCGTGCACCACCGAGGCGTAACCGGCGAGCTCGTTGTTCTTCTGCAGGATGTGCCGTTTGAAGTCGCCGTCCGCGGTCCACTCGTTCATCGCCTCGAAGGCGATCAGGGTGAGTTTCTTGTCGATGGCGAGCTGGGTGAGGGCCGGGTCCTGCACGCAGTGCGGCCAGCCCCAGAGGATCTGCCCCTCCCGCAGCTGGCCGATATCCGCGAGCAGCGGCTTGGCCAGCAGGATGACGTCACACTCCGCGATCAGCTGCTCGCGGGGGAGCAGGCCGCCCACCAGCGGCGCGAGCCGTTCGTCGGGCATGCCGAACTGTTCCCCGTAGCCCTGCTCCAGATAGATGCGGCCGCGCACGTCGGCATCAATCTGGTCGAGGTGGAGCGGATGCAGCGGAAGGCGACGTTCGTCCACCTTGCCGGAACGGGACATGACGCCAATGGAGAGCCGGTTCATCTGATGCCTTTCGGGTCACGACCTGTTTAGCACAGCGCTGTGAGCCTAATGTGGGGGCATGGCGCAGATCGACTACCGCAGGCTGGGCGATTCGGGACTGATGGTCTCCACGATCGGCCTCGGCTGCAACAATTTCGGTCGTGCGGGCACGGCCACCCAAAGCCAGGCGGGCACCTCCGCCGTCATCGATACGGCGGTCGACGCCGGGATCACCCTGTTCGACACGGCGGACATCTACGGCGCGGAACGGGGCCTCAGCGAAACCCTGATGGGCCACGCTCTGCAGGGCAAGCGGGACCGGATCGTGCTGGCGTCCAAGTTCGGCATGGACATGAACGGCCGGAACGGGCCGGACTGGGATGCGCGCGGCTCGCGCCGGTACATACGCCTGGCCGTCGAGGCCTCGCTCCGGCGGCTGCAGACCGACTGGATCGACCTGTACCAGCTGCACACGCCCGACCCGAACACGCCGATCGAGGAGACGCTGCAGACGCTGGACGACCTGATCCGGGAGGGCAAGGTGCGCTACATCGGCCACTCCAACCTGGCCGGCTGGCAGATCGCGGAGGCCGAGTTCACGGCTCGGCTGCACGGGCATCCGCGGTTCATCTCCGCGCAGAACGAGTACAGCCTGCTCGTGCGCGACGCGGAGGAGGAGGTGCTGCCGGCCGTCAACGCCTACGGCCTGGGGTTCCTGCCGTTCTTCCCGCTCTACAACGGCCTGTTCACGGGCAAGTTCTCGCGTGCCGGGGGCCCGGCCGACAGTCGGATCATGATGTTCAGACCCCATCTGGCCGAGACGGCCCCCTGGGACGTGATCGAGAAGTACGAGGCGTTCTGCGACGAACACGGCGTGACCATGCTCGCGGCCACGTTCGCCTGGCTCCTGGCCCAGCCGGGGCTCACCAGCGTCATCGCCGGCGCCACGCGGCCGGAGCAGGTCGTGCAGAACACCCTCGAAGCGAACGAGTGGCAGCCGACGCCCGAGGACGTCGCCTGGATCTCCGACCTGTTCGCGTGAGTTCACGCGGGGCCGGCCGCCGCGGATGGGCCCAGAGGGGCCGGCTTCCGCACGGGTTAGGCTTACGGGATGGTCGGCGGGAGTAGCCGGTCGCCCGGGGCGAATCATCCTCCGGCAGGTGGCTATCGTCGCTTGAGTGTTCGAGCGCACGCTCACCCTCGTGCCGACAGTGAGGCTCCACCCGTGACGATGCAGACCACCCGGCGGCCGCGCGTGAAGCGCCCCGCCGCCCAGCTCAACACCGTGCAACTGGCCCGAGGGTTCGCGGCGCTCGCCGTGGTGGCCTACCATCCGCAGTCGACCGAGGTGAAGTACTTCTCGGGCACGAACATCCTGCCGGAATTCCTCGGCCGAGGGCTGTCCGGCGTCGACCTCTTCTTCGTGATCAGCGGTTTCGTCATGGTCCTGACCACCCGCGGCAAGCACGGAACGCCCCGCCAGGTGGGCAAATTCGTGTGGAACCGGTTCTTCCGCATCTACCCCACCTACTGGGTCTACAGCCTGGCGCTGCTGCCCGTGCTGTTCCTGGCCCCCGCGTTCATCAACTCGTCCCAGGGCGGTCAGATCGACATTCTCTCGTCCTTCCTGCTGCTGCCGACCGAGATCCTGCCGCTGCTCCTCGTGGCTTGGACGCTGACGATCGAGGTGTGGTTCTACGTCGTGTTCGCGGTGGTCCTGTTCCTGCCGGAGCGGATGCTGGTGTCCGCCCTCGCGGTCTGGTTCGCCCTGCTGGTGATCGTGAACTGGGCCGGCCCCATCTCGGCGAACCCGTACCTCGAACTCCCGACCAACGCCATGGCCATCGAGTTCATCCTCGGCGGGGTCGCCGCGCTGCTGTTCCGGCACGTCAACCGGGTCGTCGCCGCCGTGCTGGCCGTCACCGGCATCGTCGTGCTGCTCTCCTTCGGCGCCACCACTCCCGCGGACCTCTACGCGGGTCCCGGCCTCGACCGCCCACTCACCCTCGGCGTCGGGTTCGCCCTGCTGCTCCTGGCGGCAACGGCCCTCGAGCACCGTCGCGGAATCGGCGCCCTGTCCCGGCTCACGGTTCTCGGCGACATGTTTTACTCCGTCTACCTCTGCCACGTGCTCGTCCTCGCTGTGACGGGTCGCGTCTGGCTGACCATCGCCGGCTCGTTCGCCGCCAACCCGATCATGGTCGCCGGCTGGTGGGTCGTCACCCTCGCGGCCGTGCTCACGGTGGGCTACCTGAGCTACCGCCTGATCGAGCGCCCGGTGATGACCGTGGCGCATCGCTGGCGGGCAGCCGTGTTCCACGAGAAGGACACCGGAAGCCCGGCGGGCGCCACATCCCTCCTTGTGAGTGAGCGCTCACTCAGTTAGTCTGAACGGATGACGCGGAAGCCGGCCCGAGCCAGGTCGCTGTCGGTCGAGGACCGGCAGTCGATGATCATCGACGCCGTCACCCCGCTGCTGATCGAACACGGCCAGGGCGTCACGACCCGGCAGATCGCCGAGTGCGCCGGCATCGCCGAGGGCACCATCTTCCGGGCTTTCGACAGCAAGGACGAACTGATCCGGGCCGTCGTGGCCCGGCAACTCGATCCGGAGCCGCTCCGGGTGCAGCTGGCCGCGGTGGACCTCGCCCTCCCGCTCGAGGAACGGGTGGGCGCCATCGTGGGGCTCCTCCGTGCGCGCTTCGCCCGGGTCTTCACGATCCTGAACATGGCCGGATCGATGGGCAGGCCCCACACCCATGAGGCCGCGCACGAGTTCACCGAGATGCTCGCCCACCTGCTCGCCCCGGACTTCGCGCGCCTGAGCGTGCCGCCGATCCGGGCGGCGCAGATCATCCGGATGGTCGCGCTCGCGGCATCCGTGCCCCAGATCCGGTCCGGTGCCGCCTTCGACGACGACGAGCTGACCGCCCTCATCCTCTACGGCATTGCCGGTGCACCCGCCCGGCCGATCGCCACCCCCTAGGAGAACCGATGTTGTGGAAATTGCTTGTGAAGTACCTGCGGCCCTACTGGCGGCTGCTGGCGGCCGTCGTGTTCTTCCAGCTCGTTCAGTCGATCGCGTCGCTCTATCTGCCCACGCTCAATGCCGACATCATCGACGAGGGCGTGGCCAAGGGCGACACCGGGTACATCCTGCAGACCGGCGGCCTGATGCTGGCGATCACGCTCCTGCAGATCCTCGCGGCAATCACGGCGGTCTACTTCGGGGCCAAGGCGGCCATGGCGCTGGGGCGTGACCTGCGCGGTGCCGTCTTCACCCGGGTCGGTGAATTCTCCGAGCAGGAGGTCACCCGGTTCGGAGCGCCCTCGCTGATAACCCGGTCGACCAATGACGTGCAACAGGTTCAGATGCTCGTCCTGATGACCTCCACCCTGATGGTGTCCGCGCCGATCCTCTCGATCGGCGGCGTGATCATGGCCATCCGGCAGGACGTCCAGCTGTCCTGGCTGATCGCCGTCAGCGTGCCCGTGCTCCTGATCGGGGTCGGGCTGATCATCGTGCGGATGGTTCCGCTGTTCCGGCTGATGCAGACCAGGATCGACACCGTCAACCGGGTGCTGCGGGAGCAGCTCACGGGCATCCGGGTGATCCGGGCCTTCGTTCGCGAGGACGTCGAGTCGGCACGCTTCGGCCGGGCCAACGAAGACGTCACGGACACTGCCCTCCGCGCCGGCCGACTGATGGCCCTGATGTTCCCCGTCGTCATGCTCGTGCTCAACGTCTCGAGTGTCGCAGTGATCTGGTTCGGCGCGTTCCGGATCCAGGACGGATCCATGCAGGTGGGCACCCTGATCGCATTCCTCAGCTACCTGATGCAGATCCTGATGGCCGTGATGATGGCCACGTTCATGGCCGTGATGATCCCCCGAGCGACCGTCTCCGCGGACCGGATCGGCGAGGTGCTCGACACCCCGTCGAGCGTGCGACCGCCAGCGCACCCGATCAATGAGACCGTCGGGCAGGGCGAACTCGAGCTGGTGGACGTCGGTTTCGCCTACCCGGGCGCCGAGCAGCCGGTGCTGCGCAACGTGAGTTTCCTCGTGCACTCCGGGGAGACGACGGCCATCATCGGCAGCACGGGCTCGGGCAAGACCACCCTGGTGAACCTGCTGCCCCGGCTCTTCGACGCCACCAGCGGCAAGGTACTCGTGGACGGCGTGGACGTGCGCGAACTCAAACCGGACCTGCTGTGGGGGCACATCGGCCTCGTGCCGCAGAAACCGTACCTGTTCTCCGGCACCGTGCGCAGCAACCTGCTCTACGGCAAACCGGATGCGACGGAGGAGGAACTCTGGCGGGCGCTGACGATCGCGCAGGCGAAAGACTTCGTGCAGGAGATGGAGGACGGCCTCGACGCCCCGATCTCACAGGGCGGAACGAACGTGTCCGGCGGCCAGCGGCAGCGCCTCGCAATCGCGCGGGCCCTGGTCAAACGGCCGGAACTGTACATCTTCGACGACTCGTTCTCCTCGCTCGACCTGGCGACGGATGCGCGCCTGCGTGCGGCGCTGCGCACGGGCACCGACGGCGCCACGATGGTGATCGTCGCCCAGCGGGTGTCGACGATCATCGACGCGGACCAGATCCTCGTGCTGGAGGGCGGCCGCATCGTCGGCCGCGGAACCCACGAGCAACTGCTCGAATCGAACCAGACCTACCAGGAAATCGTGTCATCGCAGCTCACCGCGGAGGAAGCAGCATGAGCGAATCAACCGCGGCGAAGACCCCGCCCCGTCCGCCCATGCGCGGCCCGGGACACGGCGGCGGCCCGTTCGGCGGGATGAACGTTCCAGCCGAGAAGGCGATGAACTTCGGCCCGTCGGCCAGGCGGCTGCTGGGCAAGTTGCGCCCCGAACGGCTGTGGCTCATGCTGGTGCTGTTCCTCGCGATCGCAAGTGTCACCTTCTCGGTGATCGGCCCGAGGCTGCTCGGCGAGGGCACGAACCTCATCTTCGCCGGCGTCGTCTCCAAGGGCCTGCCCGCCGGTGTGAGCCAGGCTGACGTGATCAACCAGCTGCGCGCATCCGGTGAAACGGGCAAAGCCGACCTGCTCAGCGGGATGACCCTGACTCCGGGCCTGGGGATCGACTTCGCGATGCTGTCCACCGTGCTGCTCTGGGCGATGGTGCTGTACGTGCTGTCCTCCGTCTTCAGCTACGTACAGGCGTACGTGCTGAACGGGGTCGTGCAGCGCACGGTGTTCCGCCTGCGCAGCGAGATCGAGGCGAAGATCAACCGGCTGCCGCTGCGGTACTACGACACCGTGCAGCGCGGCGAACTGCTCAGCCGGGTCACCAATGACGTGGACAACGTCTCGCAGAGCCTGCAGCAGTCGCTGAGCCAGGCGGTCACCTCACTGCTCACGGTCGTCGGCGTGATCGTGATGATGTTCCTGCTCTCGCCCCTGCTGGCCGTGATCGCCCTGGTCACCGTGCCGTTGACGCTGGTCACCACCGTGCTGATCGCGAAGCGCTCGCAGAAACTCTTCGTCGACCAGTGGACGCACACCGGCGAACTGAACGGTCAGATCGAGGAGACCTTCACCGGGCACGCCCTGGTCAAGGTGTTCGGTCGTCAGAAGGAGGTCGAAGAACGTTTCCGGGCCAAGAACGACGAACTGTACCAGGCCAGCTTCGGCGCCCAGTTCGTCAGCGGCCTGATCATGCCCGCGATGACGTTCATCGGCAACCTGGTCTACGTGGCCATCGCCGTCGCCGGCGGCCTCCAGGTGGCGTCCGGCGCGATGCAGCTCGGCGACGTGCAGGCGTTCATCCAGTACTCCCGGCAGTTCACCCAGCCGCTCGCCCAGCTCGGATCGATGGCGAACCTCCTGCAGTCCGGGGTCGCCTCCGCCGAGCGGGTGTTCGCCCTCCTCGACGCGGAGGAGCAGAGCCCGGACCCGGAGCCGGCGACGAGCCCCGAGGTCGTGCACGGACGGTTGACCTTCGAGGACGTCTCCTTCCGCTACACCCCCGACAAACCGCTGATCGAGAACCTCAGCCTGGTGGCCGAGCCCGGCCAGACCGTCGCCATCGTGGGTCCGACCGGGGCCGGAAAGACCACTCTGGTCAACCTGATGATGCGCTTCTACGAGCTCGACGCCGGCCGGATCACGCTCGACGGTGTGGACGTCAGCGGGATGACCCGGGACGACCTGCGAGGCCGGATGGGCATGGTGCTGCAGGACACCTGGCTTTTCGGCGGCACCATCCGCGACAACATCGCCTACGGCCGACCGGATGCCTCGGAGGAGGAGATCCTCGCGGCGGCGCGCGCCACCTACGTGGACCGGTTCGTGCACACGCTGCCGGACGGTTACGACACGGTCCTCGACGACGAGGGCGGCAACGTCAGCGCCGGCGAGAAGCAGCTGCTCACCATCGCCCGCGCCTTCCTCGCGAAGCCGAGCGTGCTGATCCTCGACGAGGCGACCAGCTCCGTCGACACCCGCACCGAGGTGCTCGTGCAGAAGGCGATGAGCGCCCTGCGCGCCGACCGCACCAGCTTCGTGATCGCGCACCGCCTCTCCACGATTCGGGACGCCGACCTGATCCTGGTGATGGAGGCCGGCCGGATCGTCGAACTGGGCACGCACGATGAGCTCCTCGCCGCCGGCGGCGCCTACCACGCCCTCTACAACGCGCAGTTCGCCGCGGCGGTGACCGACGAGGCCTAGCCCCCGTCTCCGGTCGGCCCCGAACCAATTCGACGGAGATTTTGCTGCAAATCGGCCGTTCCGGCGGGTTTGAGGCCGTTTCGGGCAAAATCTCCGTCGAATTCGACAGGGGCGCGGGGCTACCGCGGACACCGCCTGGGCCACAGACGGGCGGCCGGCGACGGGTGGCCGGCGGCGGCGGCGGACCAGCCGGACCGTCCGGCGGGTACTGTGGTGTCGCGGTCCGGAACGGAACGGAACGGAACGGGCACCGGTGCGCGCCGAGACGGGGTCAGTCCGCACCGCGGTGCATTTTCGAGAGGACACGTCGTGACACGGTTTCCCAGCTCGGTCTACCGGCACGGTCAGGAGCCTGACCCCCGGTTCAGCCTGGCGAACGAGCGCACCTTCCTCGCCTGGATCCGCACCGCGCTCGCCCTGATCGCCGCCGGGGTGGCGCTGGAGGCGCTGCCGCTGCCCATCCGCGCCGACTTCCGTCTCTCGGCGTCGGGCCTCTTCGTCGCCCTCGGGCTCATCGCCCCGGCGCACGCGTGGATCAGCTGGATGCGCATCGAACGGTCGATGCGCCAGAACCGGCCGCTGCCAGCGCCGGCACTGTCCGGCATCCTTGCGGCCGGAGTGGTGGTGGCCGGCCTGCTGATCGCGGCCGGAATGTTCCTGTGACCTCGGAGCGGCCCTTCGACCCGGGGCTGCAGCCCGAGCGAACCCTGCTCGCCTGGCAGCGCACGGTGCTTTCGCTCACCGCCTTCGTCGCCGTCGGAGTGCGCCTGACCGCACCGGACCGGGGAGCCGTCGCCGTGGCCACCGGCCTGGTCGGGCTGGCCCTGGCGATCGCGGCCTACCTCGGCGTGAGTGTGCGCTATCGCCGCGCCCACGCCGCGCTCACGCGGTCCGCGTCCCTGCCGCCCAGCGGTGCGTGGCCGTTGCCCGCCCTGGCCGGCTCGACGGTCATGCTGGGACTCCTCGCCGTGCTCTATCTCGCAGCCGGCCCGTGACACCGCTTCAGTCTTGATCCAACCCAGCCCCGAAACGACTCAGGCCTTGAGCTGGGCCTCCAGCTCGCGGGCGCAGTCGATGCAGAGTTCCGCGGCGGGTCTGGCGTCCAGCCGGGCGCGCCCGATAGGTTCGCCCCGGCGGGTGCAGAACCCGTAGCTGCCGTTCGCAATCCGCACGAGCGCCCGGTCGATTTCGGCTGATTTGACCTCCAGGTCGCTGTGCACGCCGGAGATGCGGGACCATTCCATCGTCAGGGTGGGGCCCTCGGGGTCGTGTTCGTCGTCGGCCGTGCCCCGGGCCTCGATCACCCCGTCGAGCGTGGTGACGATGCGACCGAGGGCGATGTCGAGGTCGTGGCGCTGAGCACGGAGGAGCTTCTCGAAATGTCGCAGGTCGGCTGCAGACAGCTTCGTCTGGGTGCGCATGATGGACGTCCTCTCAGGCCGGGCACGGCCCAACGCCGGCACCATGGTTTTCGGTGTTGAGGATACGCCCGGGCAGCGCTTCTGTCGCGGTGCCCCGGGGCCCGGGTGACTACCCGACCGTCACCGGGATCGAGTGCAGCCCGGTCGCCCCGTCGGGCAGCACATCGCGCACCGTAGAGGTCTGCACCTGCCCTGCGGCATCCGTCGCCCGCACGGTGAGCGTGTGCCGTCCGGAGGCGGCCGGCCACACCCAGGTCCACTGCCGCCAGGTGTCGGCGGAGATCGCGTCGGCGAGGGTCGCCGCGTTCCACCCGCCGTCGTCGACCCGCACATCGACGGCACGGATGCCCACATGCTGGGACCAGGCCACGCCGGCTACCGTGACGGGCCCCGCGGGCATCTGCACGTTCTGCCGGGGCACGTCGATCCGGGAGGACAGCTTGACCGGGCCGCGTTCGGTCCAGCCGCGGCTGGTCCAGTAGGCGGTCTCCTGGTCGAACCGGGTGACGTGCAGCTCGACGACCCATTTCGTGGCCGAGACGTAGCCGTACAGCCCGGGCACGACCATCCGCACCGGGTAGCCGTGCTCGAGGGGGAGCGGCTCGCCGTTCATCCCGACCGCAAGGATCGCGTTGCGGTCGTCGATGAGCACCCCCAGCGGAGTGCTGGCCGTCCAGCCGTCTTCGCTGCGGGAGAGGACCATGTCGGCGTCCGCGCGCGGCTTGGCCCGCGCGAGAAGCTCGCGGATCGGGTAGCCCAGCCAGGTCGCGTTGCCGATCAGGTCTCCGCCGACGTCGTTCGACACGCAGGTGAGGGTCGTCGTGCTCTCCTCGAGGGGGAGGGCGAGCAGCTCGGCGAAGCTCAGCTCGACCTCGTTCTCGACCATGCCCGTGATCTTCAGGGTCCAGGCGCCGGGATCGATCCGGGGAACCTGGAGGGCCGTGTCGATGCGGTAGAAATCCGCGTTCGGGGTGATCAGCGGGGCGAGGCCGGGAATGTCCAGGGCTGCCCCGGCCGGCACGGGTGCCGCGGCCACGGCCGGCGTGGGGAGGGTGAAACGGGCGCGGGCGGCATCCGTGGCCCTGACCCCGGCCGAGATCATCTGGCCCCCGATCGCGGCGAGCAGTCCGAGGCCCGCACCGGCGCCCGCATAGGCGAGGAAGCGCCGACGGTCGGGAGCGGATGCCGGCGCACCGGCCGGCATGCGGCGGAGCGTGACGATGAGCAGGGTGAGCACCACCGCGGCGACGACCATGGCCACGACGGCGGGCATCGCGTCGAAGGGCGCCGCGTTCGCCCGGGTGAGCACCGCGGCGACGGCGAGGGTACCCGACGCCGCGACGATGACCCGTCCCGCAGGCGGCCGGAGGAATTCGAGAACCCCGGCCGCGGCGGCGAGGAGGACGGCGCCGAGCGCCACGCTGACGATCAGCACGACCTTGTCGCCCGTGCCGAACAGGGAGATGACGAGTTCCTTCAGCCACCCGGGCGCAAGGTCGACGACCACCGCTCCGACGGCCAGGATCGGGTTGCCGGCCGGGGCGAAGAGTCCGGCGGCCAGCTCGGCCGCCCCGAGGCCGGCCAGCGCGGCGGCCACGCCCGCGAGGGCGGGCCGCCACAGTCGCGACGTTCGCGAGGATGCCCCGGGCGGCGTTTCGGGCGTCGGGGACGACAACGTCGACGGGGGCGGCACGGGGGACGGGGAGGCGTCGCGGCTGACCATCAGCCCAGCTTAGATACGCGGGCTGGGAGTCGGTCCCGCACTTGATGCACCCCCCGAACGGGTTTATCGTCCCAGTGTCCTGATGCTCAATCGGAGGAGTCACCCATGCTTGGTCCCATCGAAATACTGGTCATCGCGTTCCCCGGAAACAGGTTCACCGGTGAGATCCTCCCGGCACTGGCCGACCTCGTCGACACGGACACGATCAGCATCATCGACGGCGTGTTCGTGCGAAAAGACGAGGACGGCACAATCTCGTACTCGGAGTTCGAGGAACTCGGCGTGAACGAGGACGCGATGGCGCTGACCGACGTGATCGAGATGATCAACGGCCTCGTCTCCGACGAGGACGTCGAAGAACTTGCGGCAGACCTGGAAAATGACAGTTCGGCCGCGATCCTCGTCTTCGAGCACACCTGGTTCAAGCCGCTGCGCGACGCCATCGTCTCGTCCGGCGGGGTGCTCGTGGACACGGTCCGGATTCCGGGAGCCGTCGTCGACGAAGTGCTCGAGGCGCTCGCCGAAGCCGACGCCGACACGGACTGATCGCCACACCTCCATCGGCCCTGCAGCTCAACCGGCTCCGCGGGCCACAGCGAAAGGAATCAGCATGCCCAGACGAATCGGCCGTCCCGGCCTGATCGGCACGATGGCCCGCACAGCGGTGGTGGCCGGAACCGCGACGGCCGTCGCCGGCGGCGTGAACCGCAGGCAGCAGTCACGGGCCCAGGCCTCGGCCGACGAGCAGGCCGCCGCCGAGCAGCAGCAGTACGAGGCTCAGCAGTACGAAGCGCAGCAGGCGCGGCAAGCCGAGCAAGCCCAGCAGGCTCCGGAACCGGCAGCCGCGGCGGGAGGCGACGACCTCAGCGCGCAGATCGAGAAATTGGCCACACTCAAGACGGCCGGCGTCATCAGCGACGAAGAGTTCGCGGCGGCAAAGGCCAAGCTCCTCGGGATGTGACCCGCCCCCCGTTCCGCCCCCGAATGTGCCCGTTCCGGTCGAGAGTGCCCGCTACAGCGGGCACTCTCGACCGGAACGGGCACTGTGGCGGACAGCCTGGTCAGGGGAGCCTGGTCGGGCCAACGGGGGCGGGGCTGCCTAGCCGGTCTGGATCGTTGGCGGTGCGGTTGGCGGAACCGGTATCGGAGGGCGCTTCCTGGCCCGGCGCCCGGCTTTCCGCTCGGCCGCCTCCCGCGTCATCAGGGCCCGCGTCGCCGCCAGGTCGCCGAGCAGAGGGCGCCACCACCGTGACCGGGGATCGGAATCGACGAGGATCGTTCGCACGAGAAACGTGAGGGGGATGGCCAGCAGCGCACCGATCGGCCCCATGATCACCGACCAGAACATCACGGAAACGAAGGTTATGGTCTGGCTGAGGGCGACGGCGTTGCTGACCAGTCGGGTCTGGATGGCGCCCTGCACGACCGCGTTCACGAGGGTGTAGACGACGATCACGGAGATCGCCGTGGACCAGCCGCCTTCGAGGAATCCGAAGACCACGGGCGGGACGATCGCGATCAGGTAGCCGACATTCGGGATGTAGCTGCACACAAACGACAGCAACCCCCAGAGGAAGGCGCCCGGAACGGCGAGGACCACCAGCGCGAGTGCGTTGAGGGTGCCCTGCACGAGCCCGAGGGCCGTGGTCGTGACCATGTAGCGGCGCACATTCGACGCGTAGGCACGGAGCGCGTCGACCAGACTGGAGCGGGTCGGTTCGAGCCGCCCGGTACGGGAATTCTCTTTCGGTGCCAGCGCATATGAGTCCCCTCCGACGGGCCGATGCTTGCCCCGAATGTAGACCCAGGGGCCCTGCCCGGATAGCTCGAGGACAGACGGGGTCTCTACCGCGCCCTGGCGTCGTTCCCCGCGGACCGGTCCGCGAGGAAGCCCGGCGCGGCCTCGACGCCGTAGCCCGCGGACGACGTGCGCTTCGGCCGGTAGACCACGCGGGAGTGGTACACGAACCGAAGCACGAAACCGGCGGTGAGCAGCGCCGCCTGGGCCGCGACACTGGGGATGGACGTCACGCTGACGACCACCCAGAGCAGGTACGTGCGGAGCGTCGTCTCCGCCCCGTTGAAACCGAATGACTGCGCCAGTCGAGTCCAGACGTGTCGCCCCTCTTCCCGGAGGTCGTGGAAGACGAACCGTTCCTGCAGCAGGAAGTTCGTCACCATCGTGACCACGGCGGCGATGATCGCCGCCAGCAGGTACCAGACGCCGAACGCCTGCAGCAGGGCCATGATCGCGAGGTTGCCCACCGCTCCGAGCGCGCCGATCAGCGCGAATCCGGACAGCCGGCCGAATCGGAGCGTCGCCAACTGAGTCACGAACCGCAAGCCCTGGCGGAAGTCGGCCTTCGACTCACCCGCGTGACGTTCCCCGAACACGAACGGCACCTCGACGACCGTGACCGCATTGCGCGCCAGGATCTCGAGCAGGATCTTGAACCCGCGCGGCCGGAGCGAACCGAGATCCACCGACGACCGCCTGACGGCGAAGAACCCGGTCATCGGGTCGGTGCAGTTGCGGAGCCGGGTCGGGAACATGGCCCGGGTGAGAACGGTCGCCGCCGAAGACACCAGCCGGCGGACAAACCCGCTCAGGCCCGCGGACGATCCGCCGCTGATATGGCGCGAGGCGACCACGACGTCGGCGACCTGGTCGACGCCCGACGCCAGCAGAACCGGGATGAGTTCCGGCGGATGCTGCAGGTCGCCGTCCATCACGACGCACCACTCGCCGACGGTCGCGGCCAGGCCGCCCAGAACAGCCCCGGAGAGTCCTCCGGCCGGGTGGTCCCGGTGGATGAGTCGCACCGGGATCTGCGCCCGGGCGGCCGCGCGCAGGATCGCGGCCGGAGTGTCGTCGGTCGAATCATCGACGAAGACGATTTCGGCCGTGCGTCCCTCCAAGGCGGTTTCGATCCGCCGGACGAGTTCCGGCACGTTCGGCGCCTCGTTGAAGGTCGGGACGATGACGGAGACATCCACGGTATTCCTCTTCCCATCGGGGTGGTCGGGAGTCATGATCGCCGGTCCAGTTCGTAGACGATCGTGCGGTGGGCCATCCGGGTGGAGACGACCTCGAACCCTTCACTCTCCAGCGCACCGAGGTCGCTGCCCCGGACGTTGTCGGGGCTGCCCGTGATTTCGACCAGCCACACCCGATCGGCGGGCGCGAGGCGGGCCGTGACGTCGGCGACCGGGTAGGTGGTGTCCCACAGTCGTCCTCTGGCCTGGTACGGCGTCTTGAGGGTGACGTCCCGCAGGCCCCGGAAATCGTCGGGGTAGAGGTGCAGCGCCAGCCGGGGGCGCTGGCGGGGGGCGGTCGTTTCGTCGAACACGACGGCATCACCGGGCCGCGCTTGCCGACCGAGGATCGCGGAGGCCTGGGCCAGGTCGCTGCCGGCGTCTTTGGCGTAGGGGCCGCGCTGGAGCACGTCGGTGGGGGCAGCCAGGACCAGCAGGAGCAGCAACAGGGCGATCCGAGCCGACCGGGGCCTGACAGCGTCGATGCCGGCGGCCAGGGACAGGGCGACCGCGGGCACACAGAAGGAGACGTAGCGGAGGTTGTAGGCGGGGGTCGCCGCGTTGAGCCCCAGCAGGGCCAGCGTCGGAAGGACCACCCAGAGCAGCGCGAGCAGAACAGGAGGCGGGTTGCCGGGGCTTCGCCGCCACGCCCCGATCGCGGCGACGGCGGCAACACCGAGCAACAGCCAGCCGGCAGCGGCGAGTAACGGGTTCCCGAACCACTGGGCGACCACGACCGACTGTGCCGTGGCGTACCCGCGATGGGCCAGGAAAGCGATTTGTTCTCGTTGGGCATACCCCAGCAGAACGATCGGAAGGGCCATTACGACGGCGACGCCGGCCGCCGGTGCCCACTCCTTCAGGTGGTCCCGGCCGGCCCGGGAGCTGAGGAGGAAAGCCCCGTGCACCACCAGAAGCAGCCCGAGGTAGAGGAACACGTAGATTCCGACGGCCAGGCCGACCGCGTAACCGGCCCAGGCGAGACGGCGGGACACCACGGAGCCGAACCGGTGCCGGAGGAGGATCAGGAACAGGATCGTGACCCAGACCGCGATGGCGGTGGAGGAAGCGTACGAGCGAGCGTCAGCCCCGAGGTAGCTGGTGCGGGGCAGCACCGTGCAGATGACGGCGGCGACGATACCCGCGTTCCGGCTCAGCAGCATCCGCCCGAGGACGAACGTTCCGGCGACGACGAAGCCGACGGCGATCGCGCTGGGCAGTCGCACCGAGAGCTCCGAGGCGCCGAACACCTGAATCCAGAAGTGCAGGAAGAGGTAGTAGACGCCGTGCACCGCGTCGATGTTCTTCAGCATGTCGATCAGGGTGGGCAGCGAGCGCTCAGCCGACATCACACTCGCGGCTTCGTCGCCCCAGAAAGAGGGGATCCACGAGCCGGCAAACGACACGACGAAGCCGACTGCTCCGAGGCCCGCTGCCAGGCGCCACCGGTCTGAGCTCGGGCGCGCGGCCGGCTCGATCCCAGCGGAGGTCCGAGCGAGCGTTGAGGTCATAGTGCAATGCTCGGCGGCGAAAATGACGATGTACCGGTAAATCAGGGGTTTTAAGTTGTAACTGTGTACAGGAAGCGCCGGGTATGACCTCCGGGCGCGTTCCCCGGGCGATGAAGTAGTTTTGTGGACATGCGGGACGGGAGAATCCACCAGTGAGATCGATCCTCATCGTCGAAGACGATGCGCAGATGGGCCTCGCTCTCGAGCGCGGGATCCAGGCGGAGGGGTATGAGACCGTGCTCGTGGACAACGGTGTCGACGCGCTGATCAACCTGGCGAACAGAAAATTCGCCGCGGCCGTCGTCGACGTGATGCTGCCCCGGATGTCCGGCTTCGAGATCTGCCGGCACGTGCGCGAAACGGGCAACGCCATGCCCCTGCTTCTGCTCACCGCGCGTGATGCCGTCGATGACCGGGTGACCGGGCTCGATGCCGGCGCGGACGACTACCTGACCAAGCCGTTCAGCTTCGCCGAGCTGGCCGCGAGGATCCGGGCGCTGATCCGGCGAGACCCGGCGGAGCAGTGGATCAAGGTCACCGCGGGCGACGTGACGCTGGATTCCCAGTCCCGAAAAGGGCAGGCCGGCGGGCATCCGCTTTCGCTCAGCCCCAATGAGTTCATGTTGTTGCGAGGATTGATCACCCAGCTGGAGGTGCCGTTCACCCGGCAGGAGATTCTCGAGTCCGTCTGGGGGACGGCGACGCACATCGACGCCAACATCGTGGAACAGTACGTCAGCACGTTGCGCAAGAAGCTGTCGGCCCGAGGCAGCAACGTGTCCATCGTCACCGTGCGTGGTGTGGGTTACCTCGCGAAGGTCGACGAGTGACCTGGATCCGACGGCTGTCGATCCGCTGGAAGATCACCATCGGCAGTGTCCTCGTCGCAGCCGTGCTGCTGACGGCGGCCTCGTTCATCTTCCGGTTGCAGATGGAGCAGGTGCAGATCAACTCCGACAAGAAGTTGCTCTACGACGCCAGCACCCCGTACCTGACGGACATCCAGTCGCATCCGGACCAGATCGACCCGCCGGCCGGGGAACAGCATGTGGCCGTTGTGAGTCCGGACGGGGCGGTCGTCGTCAGTAATCTTCCGGACGCGCTGTCCGACGGGCTGGGCCGCCTCACCGAGCTGGCGGACGGCTCCCACATCGTCCACGAACCGCGCGCCGACTACCTGGTGGTCGTGCGCACGGTCCCCACAGCGGATGGTGCGTGGCACGTGGTGGCGACGCGCGACCTGCGATTGACGGCGATCGTGCTGGCGAACGTGACGAAGGTGCTGATCATCGGCGCCGTGATGCTGCTCGCGGGGTTCGGACTGGCGTCGTGGCTCCTGACCACGGCGGCGTTGCGACCCGTCTCGCAGATGCGGCGTCGTGCCGAAGAACTTCGCGCCAGCGGGTCTTCCGAACCCCTGCCGGTAGGTCCGGCCCAGGATGAACTAGCCGATCTCGCCATCACCCTGAACGACTTCATCGCCAGTGTCCGCTCCACCGCCGCCAGGGAAAAGCAGATGGTCTCTGATGCCAGCCATGAACTGCGCACCCCGATCGCCCTGCTCAAGATCCAGCTCGAGCTCGCCCACCTGAGCGAGGGCAACGCGACTGCCCTCACGGACGACCTGCGCCTGGCCGAAAACTCCGTGGATCGGCTGTCCGTGCTGGCGACGAACCTGCTCACCCTGTCATCGCTCGACGCCGGGCAGATTGCGCAGTCCTCACCCTGGCGGGAACTCAGCGCCGAGTTCGCCGCCGCATCGGACCGGGCTCGGCTGCTGGCCCTGGACAAGTCCATCGCCGTGGAGTTCGACGTGGAGGACGCCTCGGACGACCTCGAATACCCGATCGCCGTGGCGCACTTCGCCCAGGTCGTCGACAATCTGATCAGCAACGCGCTGCGGGCAGCGCCGGAGTCGGGGGAGGTCCACGCGCGGCTGGTGCAGCACGGCACCGAACTTCGGCTGTCGGTCGAAGACACCGGGCCAGGGATGCCGGACGATTTCATCGGCATCGCGTTCGACCGCTTCACCCGCCCGGACGGGCAAAGAGGGGGCGCCCTCGGCGGCAGCGGCCTCGGGTTGGCCATCGTCCGGGCAATCGTCTCGAGCTCGAGGGGCGGAGTCCGGCTCGCCAACCGGCCGGGCGGCGGTTTCACGGCTACAGTGACCATTCCGCAGTCCCCATCCGGCCAGCAGCCCCCGTCCTTTCTGCAGGCAGGGTCCACGGCCGCCGAGCCGACGGTTCCCGCGGAACACGGAGAGCGATGAGCGCGCGTCAGCCCGGGCGCCTGCTGGACACCACCTTCCGCGTCAGCGTGATCCTGAAAGGCCTCGACGGGGTCCTGGAGATCGTCGGCGGCGTCCTGCTGCTGCTGGTGTCGCCCGCGCAGATCGGGGCGATCACCCGGTTCCTGACCCAGCACGAGCTCTCCGAAGACCCGCACGACCTGGTCGCTAACGGCCTGCGGCACCTCGCCGACGGAATCAGCGTGTCCGCCTCGATCTTCGCGGCGGTCTATCTGCTCCTCCACGGGCTGGTGAAAGTCGTGCTCGTCTGGGCGGTGCTCAGGGACAAACTGTGGGCGTATCCGTGGATGATCGGGTTCCTCCTGGTCTTCATCGTGTACCAGTGCTACCAGCTGGCGGTGGCCTTCTCCTGGGGCATCGTGGCCCTCACCGCGTTCGACCTCATCGTCGTCTACCTCACCTGGCGGGAGTACGGAATCCACCGGGCCCGGCGGGCCGACGCGGAGCGCAGTGCGGCCTGACCGCGACCGGCGGGCGCCCGGGCGCAGCGGACGCCCAGAGGAATAGGGCAGGATCGAAGGATCATGGCTACCCTCACCGCCCTCCCGCACGTCACCGATCCCGACGTGCTCTTCGAGGCCTTCGAAACGTGGGCGGGGGAGCAGGAGCTGTCACTGTACCCGGCCCAGGAGGAAGCCCTGATCGAGATCGTGTCGGGGGCGAACCTGATCCTGAGCACCCCGACCGGGACCGGCAAATCGCTCGTCGCCGTCGGCGCACACTTCGCCGCGCTCTCGGCCGGCAAGCGCAGCTTCTACACCGCGCCGATCAAGGCCCTCGTCAGCGAGAAGTTCTTCGCGCTGGTCGAGATCTTCGGCGCCGAGAACGTGGGCATGATGACCGGCGACTCCTCGGTCAACTCGGATGCCCCGATCATCTGCTGCACGGCGGAGATCCTCGCCAACTTGGCGCTGCGAAACGGCGAGGACACCCCCGTCGACCAGGTCGTGATGGACGAATTCCACTTCTACGGCGACCCGGACCGCGGCTGGGCCTGGCAGGTGCCGCTGCTGCTGCTGCCGCGGGTGCAGTTCATCCTGATGTCGGCGACCCTCGGCGACGTCACCTTCATCGCCGACGACCTCTCCCGGCGCACCGGCCGGCCCACCGCGGTCGTCACCGGGGTCGAACGGCCGGTGCCGCTGCACTACTACTACGAGACCACGCCCGTGCACGAGACGGTCGAGGAGCTGCTCAAGACCGGGCAAGCGCCGGTCTACATCGTGCACTTCGCGCAGGCCGCCGCCCTCGAACGGGCGCAGGCGCTCAGCAGCGTCAAGGTCGCCACCAAGGAACAGAAGGAGGCGATCGCCGACCTGATCGGCGAGTTCCGCTTCACCACGAGCTTCGGCAAAACGCTGTCCCGGCTGATCCGGATGGGGATCGGCGTGCACCACGCCGGCATGCTGCCCAAGTACCGGCGCCTGGTCGAGCAGCTCGCCCAGCGCGGCCTGCTCCGGGTGATCTGCGGCACGGACACCCTGGGCGTGGGCATCAACGTGCCCATCCGCACGGTGCTGTTCACCGCGCTGACCAAGTACGACGGCGTCAAGATGCGCCAGCTCAACGCCCGCGAATTCCACCAGATCGCCGGACGCGCGGGCCGGGCCGGCTACGACACGGCCGGAACCGTGGTCATCCAGGCGCCCGACCATGAGACCGACAACCTCAAGGCGGTCGAAAAGGCCGGCGACGACCCGAAGAAGAAGCGCAAGATCATCCGCAAGAAGGCGCCCGTGGGATTCGTCTCCTGGGGTGAGCCGTCCTTCCAGCGGCTCGTTGCGGCCGAACCGGAAACCATGAACTCGAGCATGCAGATGACCGCGGCCATGCTGATCAACGTGATCGGCCGCGGCGGGGACGCGTTCGCCCATGTCTACGACCTCATCTTCGACAACCACGAACCGTGGAAGCGTCAGCTCGCGCACGCCCGGCGCGCCCTGGGGATCTACAAGACCCTGCGGGCGGCGGGGATCGTGGAACAGAGCGCGGGCGGGGACATCCGTCTGACCGTCGACCTGCAGCCCAACTTCGCCCTCAACCAGCCCCTGTCGCCGTTCGCGCTCGCCGCCTTCGACCTGCTCGACGCCGACCCCGACGTGGCCGGCCCGGGCAGCGGCCACTACGCCCTCGACATGATCTCCATCCTCGAGGCCACCCTCGACGACCCGCGCCCGGTGCTGATGGGACAGCAGTTCGCGGCCCGCGGCGAGGCCGTGAACGCGATGAAGCGCGAGGGCGTCGAATACGACGAACGGATGGCGCTGCTCGAGGAGGTCACCTGGCCCAAGCCGCTCGAGGAGCTGCTGGACTACACCTTCGCCACCTACAAGGAATCCCAGCCCTGGATCGCCGACTTCGAGCTCAGCCCGAAGACCGTCGTGCGGGACATGTACGAGCGGGCGATGTCGTTCGGCGAGTTCGTGGCCTACTACAAGCTCGCCCGCAGCGAGGGCGTCGTGCTCCGCTACCTCTCGGACGCCTACCGGGCGGCCCGGCAGACCATCCCGGACGACGCCAAGACCGAGGACTTGCTCGACCTGATCGAGTGGCTGGGCGAACTGGTGCGCCAGGTGGACTCGAGCCTGCTCGACGAGTGGGAGGAGCTCATCCACCCGGACCTGGCCGTGCACTCGGATGCCGCGCAGTCGGTGCTGCCGCCGGCGCCGCGCCGCCTGACCACCAACACCCGCGCGTTCCGCATCCTGGTGCGCAACGAACTGTTCCGGCGGGTGCAGCTGGCCGCGCTCGAGAACTACGATGCGCTGGGCGAACTCGACCGGGAACACGGCTTCCACGCGGATGCCTGGGGCGACGCCATGGACGGCTACTACGCCGAGCATGACGAGCTGCTCACCGGGGCGAATGCGCGCAGTGCCGGCCTGTTGATCCTGGAGGAGGGTGCATCCGTCTGGACCGCCCGGCAGATCTTCGACGACCCGGCGGGGGACCACGACTGGGGCATCAGCGCCACGGTCGACCTGGCCGCATCGGACGAACTCGGCGCCGCCGTGCTGCGCGTGACCGGGGTGGACCGGCTCTAGGCGAGTCGGTGCCGGGGAGCCCGTGCCGGGGAGCCGTCCGCGGAGTACCGTGGGGAACATGCCCCAGTTTCAGCCTGCAACGGCCCCCATCCGCACCGGCCTGATCGGTTTCGGCACCTCCGGGCGCGTCTTCCATAGCCCGCTCCTCGCCGCGAACCCCGACTTCTCGCTCGACCTGATCGTGACGCGGGACCCGGCCCGGCTCAACGCCGCGGCGACCCGATACCCTCAGGCGCGCCTGGTGCCGACCGTGGAAGACCTGTTCGCGGCCGCCGACGACCTGGACCTGGTCGTGATCGGCTCCCCGTCGGCCACCCACGTCGAGCTCGCGAACGCCGCCCTCGACGCCGGCCTTGCCGTGGTCGTCGACAAGCCGTTCGCAGTGAAACCATGGGAGGGCCGTGACCTGATCGAGAAGGCCCGGCGACTCGGTTTGCTCCTCACCGTGTTCCAGAACCGGCGCTGGGACGGCGACTTCCTCACGCTGCGTGCGCTGCTCGCCGAGGGGGCGCTGGGTGAGGTGCGCCGGTTTGAGTCCCGGTTCGAGTGGTGGAAGCCGGAACAGACCAAGTCGTGGAAGGTCGGCGCGACCATCCAGCAGGGTGGCGGGGTACTCTTCGACCTCGGCGCACACCTGATCGACCAGGCCCTGCAGCTCTTCGGCCCGGTCGATGACGTCTACGCGGAGACCCTGACCCGGCGCCCGGGCGGCGCCGCCGATGACGACACCTTCGTCGCCCTCCATCACGGGTCTGGGGTGCGCTCACACCTGTGGATGAACGGCATCGCCGCGCAGGTCGGCCCACGCTTCCGCGTGCTCGGCTCCGAATCCGGGTACACCAAGTGGGGCCTCGACGGCCAGGAGACCGCCCTCGCGGCAGGCGCCAGCCCGACCGACCCGGACTTCGGGGTGGACCCGGAATCCGCCTGGGGCATGCTCGGCCGTGACGGCGCGCTGACCCGAGTGCCCACCGAGCGCGGCGCCTACGGGGCGTTCTACAGCGGACTGGCCGACGCCCTGCTGCGCGGGGGGCCGGTCCCGGTCGACCCGGAGGACGCGCTGCGCGTGATCAACGTGATCGAGCGCGTGAACCTGCTGACGCACTAGACGGTTCCGCGGCTCGCGGTGCTGGTTCCCGCTGCCGGTCGGGCTCGCACCGCGGCTCCCGCCGCCGGTTCCCCGGCCGGGGTCCGCACGTCCCCTAACCAATTCGACGGAGATTTTGCCCGAAACGACCCCGAATGCCCTGATTTAGGGCATTTTCGGCAGAATCTCCGTCGAATTCGTTCAGCGGCCGGCGGCTGGTGGGCCGGACGAGGGGCGGCCGGCGGTGGGTGCGGCGGGCGGCGGGTGCGGCGGCCGGTGGGCGGCGCTGCTAGCGGGTGGTGGTCCAGTCCAGGTTGATGACATCGCGGATGTAGATGTCCTCGCCGAGCCCCGACACCGACGGGTTCATCCGCAGCAGCTGCTGTACCGGCACGTCGAAACGCTGCGCGATCTCGAAGAAATCGTCTCCCTCGACCACGGTGTAGCTGAGCAGGTTGCCCGACCCGTCCCGGGTCGCCGCGCCCAGGGCGCCCGCCGTGGAGCCCAGGTCGTTTGCCGGGCCCTCGGGCAGCGGTTCGGCCGGGGCGGCCTCCGCATTGGGCGTGATGGTGGGCGCCGGTGCCGGCAGAGCAGGCGGGACCGGCACCGCAGCAGGAGTGGGGGTGGGTGTGGGCGTCGGCGTGGGCGTGACCGTCACGGTCGCCGTGACGACGGGTGCCGGCGCGGCGGCGCATCCGGCCAGGCCCAGCAGCGCAGCCGCCACTACCGTGATGCCGAGCCCACCGGCTGCCAGGCGACGCTGTGTGGAGCGCATTTTCCCCCCAAGGTGAGCGCCGCGCGTCCCCCGCACGGCAGTGTCAGTCTAGGCCGCGGTTCAGCATTCGATGACGTTGACCGCCAGGCCGCCCTCGCTGGTCTCCTTGTACTTGGTCATCATGTCCAGGCCGGTCTGGCGCATGGTTTCGATCACGGTGTCCAGGGAGACGAGATGGGTGCCGTCCCCGTGCAAGGCCAGCCGGGCTGCCGACACCGCGGTGGAGGCCGCGATCGCGTTCCGTTCGATGCAGGGCACCTGCACGAGGCCGCCGACGGGGTCGCAGGTCAGGCCCAGGTGGTGCTCCATCGCGATCTCGGCGGCGTTCTCCACCTGTCGCGGTGTGCCGCCGAGCACGGCGCAGAGGGCAGCGGATGCCATCGCGCAGGCCGATCCGACCTCGGCCTGGCAGCCGCCCTCCGCCCCGGAGATCGAGGCATTGGCCTTGACCAGCGAGCCGATCGCAACGGCGGTCAACAGGTAGCGACGGATGCCGGCGGCATCCGCCCCCGGTACGAACCTCAGGTAGTAGTGGCCGACCGCCGGGATGATGCCCGCGGCGCCGTTGGTCGGGGCCGTCACCACCCGCCCGCCGGAGGCGTTCTCCTCGTTGACGGCGAGGGCGAAAGCGTGCAGCCACTCGGTCGAGGTGTCGCGCTCCCGCTTCGGCAGCCGGTCATATTCTTCCAGCTGCATACGGACCGCGGCGGCCCGTCGCTTGACCTTGAGCCCGCCGGGGAGCGTGCCGGTGGCCACGAGGCCGGCCTCCACGCAGACGTGCATCGCGTCCCAGATCGCGTCGAGGCCGGCCTCGAGTCCGTCGGCGCCGTGGATGGACTCCTCGTTGGCGCGGGCGACGTCGCAGATGCCGAATCCGTGCTCGTCGCACAGGGCCAGCAGCTCCGCGCTGGAGGAGAACTGCAGCGGCTGGGTCCGGGTCGTGCGGGGTCCCGCGGTGTCGCCGTCGCGGCGGATGAACCCGCCGCCGATCGAGTACCACGTCTCTTCGAACAGGGGCCGGGCATCCATGCCCCACGCCGTCAGGGTCAGCGCGTTCGGGTGGCCGGGCAGGCGGGTGCGCGGTTCGAAGGTGATGTCGTCCCGCGCCACCGGGATCTCGTGACCGTGCAGCACCAGGATGGCGTCGGCGGGCAGGCCGGACCAGGCGGTGCGCACCGCGGCCGGGTCGCAGGTCTCGGGCCGGAGCCCGGCCAGACCGGCCAGGACGGCGTCGGGCGTGCCGTGGCCGAGCCCGGTCGAACCCAGCGAGCCGAACAGCGCACAGCTGATCCGGGTGACGAGGGGCAGCGTGCCCGAGTCGAGGAGGTGGTCGGCGAAGGTGCGGGCGGCCCGCATGGGGCCGACCGTGTGGGAACTGGAAGGGCCGATCCCGATGGAGAAGAGGTCGAGGGCCGACACGTACGCTGTCATCCGACCATCGTAACCGCGCCCCGCTCCCGGACGGCGTCAGGTCGGCGGATGGTCGTGCGCGCCGTGATCTGCACCGACGCGGCTCGGTCGCCGCCCACCATCCCGTCCGCGTCGGGCAGGATGGGGGCATGGACGAGAACGTGGAGACCGTCGTCATCGGCGGCGGGGCGATGGGGTCGGCGACGGCGTGGCAGCTGGTCCGGCGGGGGCGCCCGGTCACCCTGCTGGAACGCTTCGAGCCGGGGCACCTCAACGGGGCCTCGCACGGCGCCTCCCGCAACTTCAACACCGCCTATGCTGACCCGACCTATGTCGGCATGCTCGCCGAGGCGTTGCCGCTCTGGCGGGAGCTGGAAGAGGAGACGGGCAGTGCGCTGCTGGCCCAGGTCGGAGTCGTCAACCACGGCGCGAACCCGGCGTTCGACCGGGTGGCGGAGGCGCTGACCGGCGCGGGGCTGGGGGCCGAGTTCCTGGTGCCGGAGGCCGCGGCCGAACGCTGGCCGGGCATCCGCTTCGATGGGCGGGTGCTGCACAATCCGGACGCCGGTCGATTGAACGCGGATGCCGCGGTGACCGCACTGCAGGCCGCGGCCGTCGCCGCCGGGGCTTCGGTCAGGCACGGCGTCCGGGTGCTGCGTCTGGACGTTCAGGGCGACGACCGGGTTCGCGTGACCCACGAGAACGGCAGCATCACGGCCCGGCGCGTGGTCGTCACGGTCGGGGCCTGGACCAGCGGCCTGCTCGCGGGCGTGCTTGCGACGCCCCGCCTCACGGTGACGCAGGAGCAGCCGGCGCACTTCGCCCTGCGCGACACCACGCCGGCCGCGCTGCACCGGGCAGGGACCGAGTGGCCCGGCTTCAACCATGCGCCCGCCCGGTCGGACCCGCGCTACGCGTGGTGGTACTCACCGGTCTACGGCATGTACACCCCGGGGCAGGGGGTCAAGGCCGGCTGGCACGGCGTGGGCCCGGGGACCGACCCGGATGCGCGCAGCTTCCGCCCGGAGCCGGTGCAGCTCGCCGCCCTGCAGCGGTACGTGCGCGAGTGGCTGCCCGGCGCCGACGCCGACGTGCTGGAGCCGGTGACCTGCACGTACACGACCACGGTCGACGAGGACTTCGTGCTCGACCGGGTGGGCCCAGTGATCGTCGGCGCTGGCTTCAGCGGACACGGCTTCAAGTTCACGCCGTCGGTCGGCCGGATCCTCGCCGACCTGGTCACGGGCGCCGCCCCCGCCCCGTCGCGCTTCGCCCTCAACCGCACGCCGAACGCGGGCCCCGGCGGCTGGCTCGCCCGCGCCTGAGCGGAGCCGCGCCTGAACGGACCCGCGGTGTCCGGCGTCGACCCAATTCGACGGAGATTCGGCTCTAAAAACACGTTTCCGGCCTGTTTTGGGGCGATTTGGGCAGAATCTCCGTCGAATTCGTTGGGGCGAAGGTGCGGGCAGGTGAGTCTCGGGCAGGACGGATGCGCCCCGGTCAGGACAGGTGCGCCACGGGAAGGGCGGCTGCGTCCCCGTCAGGAGAGCTGCACCGCCGCCAGCGCGAGCGCCGCGATCAGGGTCCAGGAGAGTAGGCCGACGGTCAGGGCGCGGCCGCCCGTGCGGGCGAGCGAGCGCAGGTTCACGGCTGCTCCAAGCCCGAAGAGCGCGGCGGCGAGCAGATACGTCTGAACGGTGTCCGCGGCGACGAGCACGGCATCGGGCAGCGGCGCGACCGTGCGCACGAGCACCGCAACCAGGAACCCGGCCACGAACAGGGGCATGATCGGGGTGCGGCGGGTCGGGGCATCCGTCGCCGGGGCGCCCTGCTGCCGGAGTGCGTCGAGGCGGCGCTCCCGCAGGCCGACCACCGCGACGAGCGGGGCGAGCATGAGCACCCGGGTGAGTTTCACGACCACGGCCACGCCCAGCGCGGCCGTCCCGGCGACCTGGGCGGTGGCGACCACCTGCCCGACGTCGTGCACGCCGGCGCCGACCCAGTGCCCGAATTGCAGGTCGGTCAGGCCCAGCGGATGCCACAGCAGCGGCAGCACGGCAATGGCGAGCGTGCCGCAGAGGGTCACCAGCGCGATCGGGATGGCGGTCTCCTCATCCTTCGCCCTGACGACCCCGCCCACCGCACCGATGGCGGAGGCGCCGCAGACGGAGAAGCCGGTCGCGATCAGGAGCGGCTGATGCCCGGTCAGGCCGATCCGGCGGCCGAGCCAGAGGGTGCCCAGGAATGTGAGCAGCACGATGGCCACGGTGCTGAGGATGGTCACCCAGCCGAGGCTCGCAATGTCCACGAGGCTGAGCTTGAGGCCGAGCAGCACGATGCCCAGGCGCATGAAGCGGCTCGCGGCCAGGGACAGGCCCGGGGCGAGGACCCCGGTCAGGGCCGGGCGGGCGACTGGGACGTTGCCGGCGACGATGCCGAGGACGACCGCGACCGTGAGGAGCGGCAGCGACGGGACCAGCGCGTGGACGGTGCCGGCGAGTACGGCGGTGGAGGCCGCGACGAGCACTCCCGGCAGCCACATTGCGCCAAGTTTACGGGCGGCGGCCCGTGCGCTCGGCGCCGAACCGTGAGAAAAGCCCCTCTCCCGGGCGGGAAAAGGGGCTTTGCTCACGGTTCGGCGGGGCTTCGCGGCGGTCTCTGTGCTCGGGCTCCGCGGCAGGTCTAGCGGTGGTGGAACCGCGCGACCATCGGGCAGTCGAACGGGTCACGGGCGCCGAGGCCGACCTTGTTCAGGTAGGCGATCACGATGCCGTACGACTCGAAGAGCGAGGTCTCCGTGTAGAGGATATTGTGCGACTGGCAGTATTCCTTGGTGATTTCCTGGGCCTTGCGCAGGTGCGGCCGGGCCATGTTCGGGAACAGGTGGTGCTCCACCTGGTAGTTGAGGCCGCCCATGAACGTGTCCATGAAGGTTCCGCCGCGGATGTTGCGGGAGGTCAGCACCTGGCGACGCAGGAAGTCGACCTTGCTCTCGTGTGGGAGCTGCGGCATGCCCTTGTGGTTGGGGGCGAAGGACGCTCCCATGTACACGCCGAAGACGGCCAGCTGCACTCCGATGAAGGCGAACGCCATGCCCAGCGGCAGGAAGTAGAAGATCACGGCGACGTACAGCAGGATGCGCGTGGTGAGCATGGTGATCTCGAGCCAGCGCTTGTCGACCTTCTTGCGGCCGAAGACCGTCTTGAAGCCCTGCACGTGCAGGTTGAAGCCCTCGGCCATCAGCAGCGGGAAGAACAGGTAGCCCTGCTTGCGGGTGACGAAGGAGCCGACCCAGCTCACCTTGGCGGCGTCTTCTTCACGGAAGACGATGAAGTCCGGTTCGACGTCCGGGTCCTTGCCGATGACGTTCGGGTTGGCGTGGTGACGGCTGTGCTTGTTCATCCACCAGGCGTAGCTGATGCCGACGAACAGGTTCGCGAGGATGCGGCCGGCGGCATCGTTGGCCTTGCCGGACTGGAACACCTGCCGGTGCGAGGCCTCGTGGGCGAGGAACGCGAACTGGGTCAGGATGATGCCGAGAACGCCGGCGATGATGAGCTGGTACCAGCTGTCGCCGAGCAGGACGAAACCGGTTGCGGCCCCGGCGGTGGCCAGGATCAACATCGAAAAAACAAACCAGTAGAAACCGGTGGCCCGCTTCAGCAGGCCAAGATTGCGCACGGTGTGCAGCAGCGATGAATACTCGGTAGTGGGGTTTTTCGAATCGCCACCCGGGCGAGTCTTGACAATGCGCACCGTGGGTGCAGCTGCAGCTTCCGACATGAGGCCTTTGGTTGGTGTCTGGACTTCTCAGCCGGTGATGGAGCAAATACTCGCGAAACAGATATTTGTATCCTATGGGCGCAATCCCCTTGCGGGGGGTGTTTTCACACCTGTTTCCCAGTCGCTATATGCCATCGGCGGCATATGAAGGAGCTGCGGTTTCACCGAATCTGGTCGGGAATCAGCGCCAGCCGGGAAGCCAGATGTGCAGCTGCCAGTACTGCAGAGACGTCTGGGTGCCGGTCCAGAGCGGGTAGAAGAAGGCGCTGACGACGGTGGCGGCGATCAGGAATGCCAGCACGAGCCAGCGGGCCTGGGCTGGCGCGGCATCCGGCGCCGCTGCACCTGGCGGGGCGGCATCCGTCAACGAGGCATCCGTCACCGCGGCATCCGTCACGTCCCCGGAGGCGGCAGCAGGGGCGGCGTCCGTCGGGGCCAGGCGGAGGATGACGCCGATCACGAAGGTGAGGCCGAGCAGCAGGTACGGCTCGAACGTGATCGTGTAGAACTGGAACACCGTGCGGTTCAGATACATCAGCCAGGGCAGGTAGCCGGCGACCAGGCCCATCAGGATCAGGCCGACGCGCCATTCCCGGTACCGGGCCAGACGGTAGACGAGGTAGAAGATCGCGGCCGTTGCCGCCCACCAGATCAGCGGGTTGGCGATCCCCGTTATCGCTTCGGAGCAGGTTCCGGTGCCGCAGCCGTTCTCGCCCAGCGAGGAGCCGCGGTAGTACATGCTGGTCGGCCGGATCATGAACAGCCAGGTCAGCGGGTTGGCCTGGTACGGATGCGGCGTGCTGAGGCCCACATGGTAGGTGTACGCGGCCACCTGGTAGTGCCAGAAGCTCTGCACCGTGCCCGGCACCCAGGCGAGGGCGCCCGTCCACGCGGCCCCGGGGGAGGACGCCCAGTCGCGGTAGTACCCGCCGGCGGTCACGAACCAGCCGGTCCAGGCGACGAGGTAGGTGGCCACGGCGATCGGGACGGTCAGCAGAAAAGTGGCGGGTGCCTGCTTCAGCAGCGCGGCGCTCCACCAGAACGGGATTCCGGCCCGCCGCCGGGCGAGGGCGTCCACCACCACGAGGTAGACGCCGAATGCGGCCAGGAAGTAGAAGCCCGACCACTTGACGCTGCTGGTGAGGCCGAACGCCAGCCCCGCGGCGAGCAGCCAGGGCCGCCACCAGAGGGCCGGGCCCCAGCCGGGGTCGCGCCCGGCGTCCCGCTCTCGCGCCACCCGGGCGGCCAGCCGCCCGGCGTGCCAGTCCCGGTCGAGCAGCACGGCACCGAAACCGAGCAGGGCGAAGAACATCACGTAGTTGTCGAGCAGGGCCACCCGGGACATGACGATGGCGTTGCCGTCGATGGCGAACAGGAACCCGGCGATCACGGCCAGCAGGGTCGACCCGAGGAGCCTCTTCGCGATCAGCATCAGCAGCACGACCGCCAGCACGCCGATCAGGGCGGTCATGATGCGCCAGCCCCAGCTGCTGTCGGGCCCGAAGGCCGCCATCCCCAGCGCGATCAGCCACTTTCCGAGCGGGGGATGCACCACGAACGACGGGGCGGTGAGGAAGATGTGGGTCTGGCCGGCCGCGAAGAGGGTATCCGCCTGGTCGGGCCAGGTCGATTCGTAGCCGTGGTTGAAAAGTGTCCAGGCATCCTTGACGTAGAAGGTCTCATCGAAGACCAGCGAGTGCGGGCTGCCGAGGTTCCACAGGCGCAGAACCGCGGCCAGGACGGTCACCGCGAGGGGGCCGGCCCAGCGGAACGCGCGGTTAGTGAGGAACACCTGACCATCGTAGTGAGCCGGGGCTGCGAGACTGGGAGCATGATCATCCTCGCTGCCACCCCGATCGGAAACCTGGGCGACGCGTCGGCGCGTTTGGTTGAGGCCCTGACGACGATGTCGATCATCGCCGCCGAGGACACCCGGGTCACGGTGCACCTGCTCAAGGCGCTCGGCGTCGAGAACCGCCCCCGGCTGATCAGCCTGCACGACCACAACGAACGCGGCAAGGCGGCCGAACTCGTGGAACTGGCGCGCGACACCGACATCCTCGTCCTCAGCGACGCGGGGATGCCCACCGTCTCCGACCCCGGGTTCCACCTGGTGGATGCCGCCGTCGCCGCCGGCGTCGTCGTGTCGGTGCTGCCCGGGCCGTCCGCCGTGCTGGCGGCGCTCGCCGTGTCAGGGCTGCCGACCGACCGGTTCACCTTCGAAGGCTTCCTGCCCCGCAAGCACGGCGACCGCGTCTCCGCCCTGCGCGAGGTGGCCGCGGAACGGCGAACGATGGTGTTCTTCGAATCCCCCAACCGCCTGGCGGCATCCCTGACCGACCTCGCCGCGGTCCTCGGGGCCGAACGCCGGGTCGTGGTCTGCCGCGAGCTGACGAAGTTCTACGAGGAAGTGAAGCGGGGGACCGCGGCCGAGCTGGCCGAGTGGGCCGCCGCCGGGGTCAAGGGCGAGATCTGCATCGTCGTGGCCGGAGCCGAGGCGCGCGTGCTCAACCTCGAGACCGGTGTGGCCGAGGTGCTGGCGCTGGTCGCGGCCGGCACTCGCCTCAAGGATGCCGCCGCGGACGTGTCCGCCGCGTCCGGGCTCGGAAAGCGCGACCTGTACGAGGCCGCCCTGCAGCAGAAAACGGGCAAGAGCACGCCGGCCCAGGACGACTTCCAGTCACTTCCGCTCTCCTGAACCGCTGCACCGACGAGTCGCCCCGGCACATAGTTCGCCGAAGCTGACAGAGCATCCGGAGATAAGTGAGGGATACTCGACGTTCGGGGCGCCAGTGTCGGCACCAGGCGACGTCAGAGGCAGCCCCCGGAAGGTGTGCAATGAACCGGGCCGTGAAATTCCCCAACTACGGGAGACTCGCGCTCCTCGAAATCATCGAGGAGCCCCTGCCGGTACCGGAAGCCGGGCAGGTCCTGGTCAGGGTCGAAGCGACCGGACTGAACCCCACGCCTCGGTTCCCCGCCGGGCAGGGCACCGACTTCGCGGGGGTCGTGTCGCACAGGTCGCCCCCCATGGGATCGACGCCGAACTCGACCCGGTCGTCGACGCGGCGATGTCGAGCGAACCCTGGATCAACTGGATCACCGTGGCGACCGTGGCCGATCTGGTTGCCAGCTACCGGATCGTGGTTCCCGTCGTCTCGATCTACCCGCTGGACGAGGCGCAGGATGCCTGCCGTGAACGCGAGCGGGGCGAGGCCGAGGGAATGATCGTGCTCAGGACGGATGCCGGCCGTCGCGCGCGGCACGGGCCGGGCCACCGGGCCGTGGGCCGCAGAAACAGCCCCGCCGAGTAACGGGGCCAGCTTCATCCGCTGCTCCCAATAGAATGTGACCATGTCCGACGGCTCATCTTTTTACATCACCACGCCCATTTTCTACGTGAATGATGTCCCCCACATCGGGCACGCCTATACCGAAGTGGCCGCCGACGTGCTCGCGCGCTGGCACCGCCAGTCGGGGGAGGACGCCTGGCTGCTCACCGGAACGGACGAGCACGGGCAGAAGATCCTGCGCACCGCGACCGCCAACGGCGTCACGCCGAAGGAGTGGGCCGACCGACTGGTCGAGACCGCCTGGAAGCCCCTGCTGAAGACGGTCGACATTCGAAACGACGACTTCATCCGCACCACCGACGAGCGCCACGAGGTGAACGCGCAGAAGTTCCTGCAGCACCTCTACGACGCCGGCCACATCTACACCGGCGAGTATGAGGGCTTCTACTGCGTCGGCTGTGAGGAGTACAAGCAGCCGAGCGACCTCATCGACGGCGTCGGGGAGTACGCTGGCCAGCAGGTCTGCGCCATCCACTCCATCCCGTGCGAACTGCTGCACGAGAAGAACTATTTCTTCCGGATGAGCACCTTCGCCGACAAGCTCCTCGCGCTCTACGAGGAGAACCCGAACTTCGTGCAGCCCGAATCGGCGCGCAACGAGGTCATCTCCTTCGTCAAGCAGGGCCTGTCCGATCTGTCGATCTCCCGCTCCAGCTTCGACTGGGGCATCAAGGTTCCGTGGGACGACAGTCACGTCGTCTACGTCTGGTTCGACGCGCTCCTGAACTACATCACCGCCGCCGGCTATGGCCACGACGACGAGAAGTTCAGCCGGCTCTGGCCCGCGACCCACGTGGTCGGCAAGGACATCCTGCGCTTCCACGCCGTGATCTGGCCCGCCATGCTGATGGCCGCCGGCATCGAGGTGCCCCGCCGGGTCTTCGGCCACGGCTGGCTGCTGGTGGGCGGCGAGAAGATGAGCAAGTCGAAGCTGACCGGCATCGCGCCGAGCCAGATCACCGACACGTTCGGCTCGGATGCGTTCCGCTACTACTTCATGCGCGCCATCAGCTTCGGCCAGGACGGTTCCTTCTCCTGGGAGGACCTCTCGGCCCGGTACCAGTCCGAACTCGCCAACGGCTTCGGCAACCTCGCCTCCCGCGTGATCGCCATGGTCGTGCGCTACTGCGACGGTGTGATCCCCGCCGCCGGCACGTTCGAGGAGGCTGACGAACTCATCCGCGGCACCGAGAAGAGGGTGACGGATGCCGCCACGCTGGCCATCAGCCACCTCGCCATTCACGAGGCCCTCGCCGCCGTCTGGGAGCTCGTCGACGAACTGAACGGGTACATCACCAGCCAGGAACCGTGGGCTCTCGCCAAGGACCCGGCCAACCGGGAACGGCTGGAGGCAGTGCTCCACACCGCCGTGCGCGGACTGGGCACCCTGGCCGTGCTGCTCTCGCCGGTCGTGCCCCAGGCCACCGCGAAGCTCTGGACCGCGCTTGGCGGCACCGGCCTGGTCACCGACCAGCGCATCGACCAGGCCTGGCTGTGGACCGGCGGCCCGAAGGTGTCCCCGCTGGAAGCGCTCTTCCCACGGATCGAGGCCACCGTTGGCTGACGAGCCCGGTCACGTTCGTCAGCGGGACCCGGGGGCCGGCCGCGACCTGAGCTACCCGCCGCTGCCGGTACCCCTGGTGGTGCCGGTGTACGACAACCACACCCATCTGGAGATCGCCGACGGCGAGCAGGCCCTGAGTGTGGCCGAGCAGCTCGACCGGGCGTCGAGCGTCGGCGTGCGCGGCGTCATCCAGGTCGGCGGCGACCTGGAAACCTCGCGCTGGTCGGCCGAGATGGCGGCGCGGGAGCCGCGCATGCTCGCTGCCGTCGCCATCCACCCCAACGAGGCCCCGGTGTACGAGGCGGCCGGAATCCTCGACGACGCGATCGCGGAGATCGCCGAGCTGGCGACCCGGCCCCGCGTGGTCGCTGTGGGGGAGACAGGGCTGGACTTCTTCCGCACCGGGCCCGAGGGCCATGCCAGCCAGTTGCGCTCGTTCGAAGCGCACATCGAGATCGCCAAGCGGAACGGCCTGGCCCTGCAGATCCACGACCGCGACGCCCACGAGGCCGTGATCGAGACCCTGCTGAGGGTGGGAGCCCCCGAACGCACGGTGTTCCACTGTTTCTCCGGTGACGTCGATATGGCCCGTGTCTGCGCCGACCACGGCTGGTACCTCTCCTTCGCCGGCACCGTGACCTTCAAGAACGCCGGGAACCTGCGCGAAGCCCTCGCGGCCGTGCCGCGCGCCCTGCTTCTGGTCGAAACGGATGCCCCCTTCCTCACCCCGGCGCCCTTCCGCGGTCGCCCGAACGCGCCCTACCTGCTGCCGAACACGTTGCGTGCCATGGCCGATCACCTTGAAACGGACGTCACCATGCTCGCCGCCCAGATCTCCTCGAACACCGAACTGGTCTACGGGCGGTGGGATGCCGAACCGGTGACCGCCCCCGACAGCCTGCCGAACACCAGGACGCGCCCGACTGGCGGGCTTGCATGACCCCGCCGCGCCACGGCTACGACCCGGGAGACGCAGCGGAGCCCATGCCCGGACCGGTCGCGGAGGCCGGCTCGATCTCCGAGGGCGAACCTGCCCGCGGCCGGCACGTGGCTCCGGTCGACGAGACCGCCGGCGACGACGCACCGAGCGCCGAGGATCCATCGACCGAGCTGTCGAACGAGCCATCGACCGAGCTGTCGACCGCGACGCCCGCCGCACCCGCCGGCCGCTCGCTGCTCGGTCCCGCCGAGATCCGCGATCTGGCCGAGATGCTGGGCGTCAACCCCACCAAAAAGCTCGGCCAGAACTTCGTCATCGACGGCAACACGGTGCGCCGCATCGTCAAGGTCGCCACGATCACCCCCGCCGACACCGTGGTCGAGGTCGGGCCGGGCCTCGGCTCCCTCACCCTCGGCCTGCTCGAGACCGGTGCTCGCGTCGTGGCCGTCGAGATCGACGACCGGCTCGCCGAACAGCTTCCGATCACGGTCGAACTCATGCACCCGGGCGCGCCGCTCACCGTCATCCGTGCCGATGCGCTGAAGATCACCGAGATCCCGGGCGAACCGTCCCGCCTCGTGGCCAACCTGCCGTACAACGTGTCGGTGCCCGTGCTGCTGCACCTGCTCGAACACTTCGAGTCGATCCGCGCCGGCGTGGTGATGGTGCAGGCCGAGGTCGGCGAGCGCCTCGCCGCGCCGCCCGGCTCCAAGGTCTACGGCAGCCCGAGCGTCAAGGCCGCCTGGTACGGCCAGTTCCGCACCGCCGGCAAGGTGAGCCGGCAGGTGTTCTGGCCGGTGCCGAACGTGGACTCGATCCTGATCGCGTTCGAGCGCCGGGCCGAACCGCTCGCGTCGGAGGAGTTGCGGTTGAACACGTTCGCCCTCGTCGACGGCGCCTTCCAGCAGCGTCGCAAGATGCTGCGCCAGTCGCTGTCCTCCGTTCTCGGCGACTCCGCCACCGCCAGCGAGATCCTGACGAAGGCCGGGATCGACCCGACCGAACGCGGCGAGCAGCTCACCGTGGACGACTTCCTCGCCATCGCCCGCGCCTGGGACCACTGACCCGCGGGGCAGTAGAGCCGGTGGGGCTGGGCTAGGTTAGTCACATGACCAACGCGGCCGCTTCCCCAGTGGTGCACGCGAGGGCACCGGGCAAGATCAACGTCTTCCTCAAAGTCGGCGCCGTGCTTGAAGACGGATACCACGAGGTCGCGACGGCCTATCAGGCGGTGTCGCTGAGCGAGGATGTGCGCGCCTACCCGGCCGACGATTTCTCGGTCACGTTCGGCGGCTCCATCGACACCTCCGGACTGGCCGTCGACGGCAGCAACCTGGCCATCCGGGCCGCTCAGGCGCTGGCCCGCAAGTCCGGCTTCCGCGGCGGCGTGCGCCTGGAGATCGAGAAGAACGTGCCCATCGCCGGCGGAATGGGCGGCGGGTCCGCGGATGCCGCGGCGACTCTCCTGGCCTGCGACACCCTCTGGGGAACCGAAGCCACCCGCGACGACCTGCTCGCCATCGCCGCGACCCTGGGCGCCGACGTCCCGTTCGCGTTCACCGGCGGCACCGCGATCGGCACCGGCCGCGGCGACCAGCTCAGCCCGGCCCTCGCAAAGGGACAGTTCCATTGGGTGTTCGCCCTGGCGGACTTCGGCCTGTCCACGCCGGCTGTCTACAACGAACTGGACCGCCACCGCGAGCGTCACGCCCAGGACATCTTCCCGGCCCAGATCCAGCCCACCGTGGATGCGAACGTGCTGCAGGCGCTGCGCGCCGGCGACCCGCGGATGCTGGCGGAGGCCCTGCACAACGACCTCCAGGCGCCCGCGCTGCACCTGGCCCCCGGCCTCGGCAAGGTGCTCGAACTCGGCGAAGAGAACGGGGCGCTCGCCGGCATCCTCTCCGGCTCCGGTCCGACCGTCGCGTTCCTGGTCGCCGATGCCGACAACGCCCTCGAACTGCAGGTCGCGCTCAGCGCCTCCCGGCTGCGCGTGGTGCGGGCCACCGGCCCGGTGCACGGTGCCCGGGTCATCCACGACTAGCCCCGAACAGAAGGCGCGCGGGGCTCTCAGGCGGGGCGGGTAAACTAGGACCCTATGGCACATTTGCTCGGGGCCGAGTCCCTGCACCTTGAATTTCCCACCCGCGTCATCTTCGACAGCGTCACCGCCGGCTTGAACGAAGGCGACCGCATCGGCGTCGTCGGCCGCAACGGCGACGGCAAGTCCACCCTCATGCGCCTGCTGGCCGGGCGGATGGAGCCCGACGAGGGCCGCGTCACCCGCCGCCGCGGAGTCACGATCGGCATGCTCGACCAGTCCGACGACCTGGCCTCGGGCCAGACCGTCGGCCACACCATCGTCGGCGGCATCGACGAGCACATCTGGGCCGGCGACGCCAAGGTGCGCGACGTCATCGGGGGTCTCGTGCGGGACATCCCCTGGGACGCCCTCGTCGACGACCTCTCCGGTGGCCAGCGCCGCCGGGTGGCCCTCGCCGCCGTGCTGATCGGCGACCACGACGTCATCTTCCTCGACGAGCCCACCAACCACCTCGACGTGGAGGGCATCTCCTGGCTGGCCGGCCACCTCAAGACCCGCTGGGCCCCCAACTCCGGCGGCCTCGTGGTCGTCACTCACGACCGGTGGTTCCTGGACGAGGTCTGCAACATGACCTGGGAGGTGCACGACCGCCTGATCGAGCCCTTCGAGGGCGGCTACGCCGCGTACATCCTGCAGCGCGTCGAGCGGGACCGGATGAGCTCCGTGGTTGAAGCCAAGCGCCAGAACCTGATGAAGAAGGAACTGGCCTGGCTGCGCCGCGGAGCACCGGCCCGCACCGCCAAGCCCAAGTTCCGCATCGACGCCGCCAACGTGCTGATCGAGAACGAGCCGCCGCCCCGCGACACCGTCTCGATGCAGTCGATGGCCATGCAGCGCCTCGGCAAGGATGTCGTCGACCTGATCGACATCTCGGTGAAGTTCGGCGACAAGACCGTGCTGAACGACATCACCTGGCGGATCGCGCCCGGAGAGCGTACCGGCATCATGGGCGTCAACGGAGCCGGCAAGAGCACCCTGCTGAACCTGGTCGCCGGATCGCTTCAGCCCACCAGCGGGCACGTCAAGCGCGGCAAGACCATCAAGGTCGCCGTGCTCACCCAGCAGCTGTTCGAACTGGACGGCATCCAGAACGACCGCGTCAGCGAGGTCATCGGCCGCCAGAAGACGTCGTACATCGCCGGCGGCAAGGAAATCACCCCCGGCCAGATGCTCGAGCGGATGGGCTTCATGAGCGCGCAGCTGACCACCCAGGTCAAGGACCTCTCCGGCGGGCAGAAGCGGCGCCTGCAGCTTTTGCTGATCGTGCTCGACGAGCCGAACGTGCTGATCCTCGACGAGCCCACCAACGACCTGGACACCGACATGCTCGCGGCCATGGAGGACCTGCTCGACTCCTTCCCCGGCACACTGCTGGTCGTCTCGCACGACCGGTACCTGATCGAGCGCGTGACCGACAACCAGTACGCGGTCACCGAAGGCGCCTTCCGTCACCTTCCCGGCGGCGTGGACCAGTACCTCGAGATGCGCAAGAACCAGATCAACGGGAACGACAAGCCGGCCGCGGCGAACGAGTCGAACACGTCGGGCGGCAAGGCATCACGCAAGCTCGCCATCGGCGGCGCCGATCTGCGCAACGCCCAGAAGGAGCTCGCGTCGATCGACCGCAAGGTCGCCAAGCAGAACGCCCGGATCATCGCCCTGCACGAGAGCCTGGCCGTGCACGACCAGTCCGACTACGACGGTCTGGGCGCGCTGAGCACCGAACTGCAGGGGCTCGAGTCCGCCATCGCCGGTTTCGAAACCCGCTGGATCGAACTGTCCGAGCTGATCGAGGGCTAGGGTCGCAGATGCTGTGACCTCGTGTGACGTACGGGCGCACGAGGCGCAGCATCCGCCGATAACCTAGGGGTGTGCCTGGCGCTGCAGCGGCACAGACTCCCACCCTTCTCGTCTGGCGTGGTTCCTCTGTGCCCGAGCATTGCGCCGGCACCCACAGCCAAAGGGGAAACACATCGTGAAGAAGAGACTTCTCGCCGCGCTCGCGGTCGTACCACTGATCGCACTGCTGGCCGGTTGCGCCGCGGGATCCACCGAGTCAGACAAGACCGTCAAGATCGGCGTCGTCGGCGCCAGCGACCCGTACTGGGCCGTCTACGAAAAGGCCGCAGCGGATGCCGGCATCACGGTTGACATCGTCGACTTCGCCGAGTTCGGGCAGCCGAATCCGGCCCTCTCCGCGGGCGAACTGGACCTCAACCAGTTCCAGCACATCGTCTACCTCGCCGAGTACAACGTCGCGAGCAAGGCAGACCTGGTGCCGGTCGGCGCCACCGCGATCTACCCCCTCGCCCTCTACTCGACCCGGTACGGCAAGGTCAGCGAGATCAAGAAGGGCGACACCATCGCGGTGCCGAACGACGTCAGCAACCTGGCCCGCGCCCTGCTCGTGCTGCAGTCGGCGAAGCTGATCACGCTGAAAGACGGCGGGACCATCTACTCCACCCTCGCCGACATCGACAAGGACAAGTCCAAGGTCACCGTGACCGCACTCGAGGCGTCGCTCACCGCCACCTCGCTGCCCGACGTCGCCGGGGCGATCATCAACAACGACTTCGTCGAAAAGGCCGGCCTCAAGGTCGAAGACGCCCTCGCCCAGGACGACCCCAGCGACCCCAACGCGCTGCCGTACGTGAACATCTTCGCCGCCCGGGCCGAGGACAAGGACAACGCCACCTTCAAGAAGCTGGTCGACATCTACCAGACCACGAAGGCCGTGCAGGACGGCGTGCTCGAGGTCTCCGGCGGCTCGGCCGAACTCGTCACCACCCCCGTCGCCGATCTCGAAACCGCGCTCGCCAAGGTCGAGAAGGACACCAGGGCAAAGAAGTAGCCCCACCCGTCCCGCCCCGGGTCCGTTCGTGTGTGCCCGTTCCGGTCGAGTGTGCCCGTTCCAACGGTCGCGCTCGACCGGAACGGACACAGTCGCAGTCGCGGCCCGGCACCCCGCACCATGCCAGTCAGTCAGTCAGTAAGGACGTTCCATGCCTGCCCCCAGCCCCGTTGTCGAATTGCGTGACGTGAGCAAGGTGTACCCGGCCACGGCCAAGGGCGGCACGGATGTCGTCGCCATCGACAAGGTCAGCCTCACGATCGACGCCGGCGACGTCTACGGCATCATCGGTTACTCCGGGGCAGGCAAGAGCACCCTGGTCCGGCTCGTGAACGCCCTCGAACGGTCCACCTCGGGCGAGATCCTCATCAACGGGCAGGACATCGCCCGCCTGCCCGAACGGGAGCTGCGCCCGGTGCGGCTGGGGATCGGCATGATCTTCCAACAGTTCAACCTGCTCGGCTCGCGCACCGTCGCGGGCAACGTCGGCTACCCGTTGGAGGTGGCCGGGCAGACCAAGCCGGCGCGCCGGGCCAGGGTCGCCGAGATGCTCGACTTCGTCGGGCTCAGCGACAAGGCCCGCGCCTACCCCGACCAGCTCTCCGGCGGCCAGAAACAGCGCGTGGGCATCGCCCGGGCCCTGGCCAGCCAGCCGGGCATCCTGCTCGCCGACGAGGCCACCAGCGCGCTCGACCCGGAGACCACCCATGAGGTGCTCGACCTGCTCGCTCGGGTCAACAAGGAATTCGGGGTCACCATCATCGTGATCACCCACGAGATGGACGTCATCCAGACCATCGCGACCAAGGTCGCCGTGATGGACCAGGGCCGGGTGATCGAACGCGGCGACGTGTTCGACGTGTTCTCGAACCCGCAGCAGCCGGCATCCGCCCGGTTCGTGTCGACCGTCGTCAAGGGACTGCCGTCTCCGGCCGAGCTCGCCGTGCTGCGCGGCCGGCACACCGGGCGCCTCGTCACGCTCGCGTTCCGGGACAGCAGCGTCGACCAGGCCCGCGTCTTCGGCGAGTTCGCCGCCGCCGGCGTCACCTTCGAAGTCGTCTACGGCGGCATCAACGAGATCCAGGGCCGCTCGTTCGGCCACCTGACGCTCGCCCTGGCCGCGCCGGGGGCGCAGGATGCCACGGGCGACGCGGCCATCGACGCCGCCCTCGACCGAGTCCGAACGCACACGACCGTGACGGAGGTGCGCTGAGATGGACAGCCTGATGACCCTGCTGCCCGAACTCTGGATCGCCGCGGGGGAGACCCTCTACATCGTCGGCCTGACCCTCTTCTTCGGCGGGATCGGTGGCCTCCTCGTCGGGCTGGGCTTGTACCTCACCCGGGCCGGCAGCATCCTCGCCAACCGTCCGGTGTTCGTGGTGCTCAACCTGCTGGTGAACATCGTGCGGCCGATCCCGTTCATCATCTTCCTCGCCGCCGCCCAGCCGCTCGCCCGGGTCGTCGTGGGCACCGGCATCGGCAACGCCGCGATCATCTTCACCATCTCGCTCGCGGCATCCTTCGCTATGGGGCGCATCGTCGAACAGAACCTGCTCACCGTGACGCCCGGCGTGATCGAGGCGGCGCGCAGCGTGGGCGCCGGTCCGGCCCGGATCATCTTCACCGTGCTGCTGCCCGAGGCGCTCGGCCCGCTCATCCTCGGCTATACCTTCATCTTCGTCGCGCTGGTGGACATGTCGGCCGTGGCCGGTTACGTCGGCGGGGGCGGGCTTGGAAACTTCGCGCTGCTCTACGGTTACCGCCAGTTCAACCCGGTCGTCACGTGGGCGGCCGTGCTGCTGATCATCGTGTTCGTGCAGCTGGTGCAGTTCTTCGGAAACTGGTTGGCCCGGAAGGCATTCCGCCGCTAGCCCGACCCGCCCGGTCACCCCGCGTACACGTCTCCTTCACCCGGGCGCAAGGTCTCGGCCACCCGTGGCCACGAACGTTCTCGCTGAGGAAGATCGTCACACCGACGGTGCGTCCCGGTCATGGATGGTTCGGGGGGTGGGGGTAAGCGTGTCAGCGAGCCCGATCTTCGTCTTTTCGGCGTTCCGCTCATTCAGCGACCCGCGCTTACAGGGCTGGGTCGCCCTGCGGGAGCACCTCCGGGCCGGTGCCGAACTCGCCGACGCGCGCGAGGCGACCATGCAGCCCCGCCTGCCACGCGCGGCTGGGGCTGCCGCCAGCGCTGCGCTGGCGGGGGAATCCGGCATCTGGCGCCTGCTCGCTCCGAACAACCGCGAACTCGGTCGCAGTTCTTCCGTCTACGGATCGTTCACGGCGGCACGCACCCATGTGCTTGCCCTGCAGGCCGTCGTCGAGGACATGGTCGTGACGTGTGTGACGGGGCCGTCCTCAGGCACTCACGGCTGGTTCGTGACCGTCGGCGATGTTCCCGTGATGACCAGCGGACGCTGGTACGGTGCCGCCTCGTCGAGCCGCGAGGCGTGCAACGGGGCACTGGGGGCGTTCCCGGCGGCGATAGTCACCGAAGACCCTCGGCCCAGCGCCGACCCGGGCGTGCGGTTGACCCGGGGGAGAGGCCGCGCGGCGGACGCCGGGACGAGCGCGTCGTGGTGATGCGGGGGCTGGGAGGCTGGTGGCTCTTCGTCGCCTTCCTGGCGCTGGCCGGTTGGCTGGTGTTCGGGTGGCTGGCGCACGGCCACGCGCCGGTGCCGGCCCGTGCAGCTCCCTCTCTGCGCCTCGAGGCTGCCGCCGGGGACACCGTGGCTCCCGCCGCCCCCACCCAGCCACCCCTGGCCGGGAGCGCCACTGCAGCATCCGTCGTCGCGTCCGTGTCAACGGATGATGCGTCACTCGTCTCGGTGCCGTGGGCGCAGGCCACGTCAGAGGCCACCGGCATCGGCTACCGCGCGTTGCTGGGTTACGCGGGCGCCTCGCTCGCGATGGCGAGTCGGCAGCCCTCCTGCCACCTGGGCTGGACCACCCTCGCTGCCCTCGGTGCCGTCGAGTCCGGCCACGGCACCCACGCCGGGTCATCCGTCGACGCGGACGGAGTGGTGCGGCCAGGCATCTACGGTCCGCTTCTGGACGGCACCGCCCTGGACGCGTTCGCCGATACCGATGGCGGCCGGTGGGACGGGAACGCCCAGTGGGACAGGGCCGTCGGCCCGCTGCAGTTCATTCCCAGCACCTGGCAGCGGTGGGGCGCCGACGGCAACGGCGATGGCATCAACGACCCCCAGCAGGTCGACGATGCGGCCCTGGCCACGGGGCTCTACCTTTGCTACTCCGGCGATCTGTCGGCCGCCGGGACCTGGCAGTCCGCAATCTTTTCGTACAACCACCTGGAGTCATATGTCGACGCCGTGGCCGGCCGGGCAAACGCGTATGCGGCCCAGGTGGACTGAGCGTGGGGGACGATGGGGCGGCGGGGCTGATCTCGGGCCGCTTCCGGCTGAATGAGCTCCTCGGCACGGGCGGCTCGGCTTCGGTCTTCTCCGCCGTGGACGTGACGCGGGGCTCGGTTGTGGCGCCGACACCGCCGCCGACGCCTGCACCGAGCCCGGCACCTGCTGCCACCTGACCCCCGAACAGCCGCCACGGCCAAACCGACACGTCGCGTCCACATCTCGATTCGCAAACGTTGGCCCAGTGTTCACCTGGGGTCCCAAGCATGTGATTCGGAAGCGTGACTCCCGCGCACTTCCGCCCTTCCCGAGCCAGTTCCCCTAGGACAAAAATGACTCTTGCGAGCCTCGTCGCCGCGCTGAACGAGCCGCCCGATACCGGTGCGCCCGTTCTGGACCCGGCCAGCCCGGACTCCTCACCGCGCCGGCTCCTGGTCTCACGTCCCTCCCGTTCCGACTCGCTCTTCCGTTCGGTGGCGTTCAGCGCCGGCGGCATCACCGTGGCGATCATGCTGGCCGTGGGCGTCTTCCTGTCGATCCGGGCCTCCGACGCTCTCGGCGTGGCCGGAGTGAACTTCCTCTTCGAACAGGACTGGTCTCCTGAGTCCAAGAAGTTCGGTATTGCTTCCGTTCTCTTCGGCACAATCACGATCGCCGTGATCGCCATGTGCGTTGCCGTCCCGCTGGCGCTCGGAACGGCGCTCCTAATCTCCGAGATCGCCCAAGGGCTTATGAAGAGCACCCTGGTCACCCTGGTCGACCTGATGGCCGCCGTGCCCAGCGTCGTCTTCGGCCTCTGGGGTGTCTTCTTCCTGCAGGCCAACGTGATCCCGGTCGCAACCTGGATCTCCCTGTATTTCGGTTGGATCCCGCTGTTCCGGGTCGCGGATGCCAGTGGGCACGCGCTCACGGAGGCTAGCGCGTTCACCTCCTCGGCCTTCATCGCCGGCATCGTGGTCGGCTTGATGGTGGTTCCGACCCAGACGTCGGTCATGCGCGAGGCCTTCTCTCAGGCGCCGATCGGCGAGCGCGAGGCCGCCTTCGCGCTCGGCTCGACCCGCTGGGGGATGATCCGTAGCGTCGTGCTGCCCTTCGGTCGCGGCGGCATCATCGGCGGCACCATGCTCGGCCTCGGCCGCGCACTCGGCGAAACCATCGCCGTGTACATGATCATCTCGCCCATTTTCACGATCAACTGGCAGGTGCTCAAAACCGGCACCAACTCCGTCTCCGCCCTGATCGCGCTGCGGTACGGCGAGTCGAGTTCGTTCGGCCTCTCGGCACTCATGGCCGCAGGCCTCGTGCTCTTCCTGATCACCCTGATCATCAACTTCACCGCGTCGTCCATCGTCGCGCGGTCCCGTTCCGGGGCAGAGAGCGACTGATGACAATCACGCAGGCAACGACCATCACGCCCGCCGCGACCAGGTCGTACGCGATGTCCGGCCGTCCCGCTACGACGATCCCGGCTCCGGAGGGCGCCCCGATCGGGCCGCGTCGCCGGGTGCGGGGCGCCCGGCTCGACGATCGGTTCAACGTTATCGGCGCCGCCGCCGCCGGGGTCGCCGTCGCGGTGCTCCTCTTCGGCTGGGTCAGTCCGCTTTCCGGCGGTGTGGGCTGGGTGCTCGTGGCATACCTGGCGTTCCTGGGCTTCTACGCCCTGCTCGTGAGCTTCACGAGCGACGCACAGGAGGTCAAGGACCGGCTGATGTCCGTGCTCCTCTCCAGCGCCGGCGTGCTGCTCTTCGGCGCCCTGGTCTTCGTGGTGGCGTTCACTTTGGTGCGCGGGCAGGAAGCCCTGCCTCATCCCAACTTCTTCACCCAGAGCATGGAACTGGCCGGACCCCTCGACGGCCTCGACATGGGCGGCATCGTGCACGCGATCCTGGGCACGCTGATGCAGATCTCGATGGCGCTGGCGATCACCATTCCTCTCGGCATCACGACCGCACTGTTCCTGAACGAGGTCGGCGGCCGGTTCGCGCGGTTCGTGCGCACCATCTCGGATGCGATGACCGCGCTGCCGTCCATCGTGGCCGGCCTGTTCGTCTACTCGGCGATCATCGTGCTGATCACGCACCAGAGGTCAGGCTTCGCCGCGGCCATGGCCATCACAGTCATGATGCTCCCGATCGTCATCCGCGCCTCGGACATCGTGTTGCGCCTGGTTGCCGGCAACCTGCGGGAGGCCGCCTACGCCCTGGGGTCCACCCGCTGGGCCACGATCTGGCATGTCGTGTTGCCCACGGCGCGCCCAGGCCTGGCGACGGCCGTGATCCTGGGCACCGCACGCGGCATCGGCGAGACCAGTCCAGTGCTGCTCACCTCCGGCGTCACAGCGGTGACCAACCTGAACCCGTTCGCCGGCCCGATGATCTCCCTCCCGCTGCAGGTCTTCGACTTCGTCAAATCGCCCGAGCCCACCATGATCGCCCGCGGGTTCGGCACGGCCGCCGTCTTGATCCTGCTGGTACTCACGCTCTTCGCCCTTGCCCGGGTTGTCGGAGGCAAGGGTCCCGGCCAGCTTTCCCCACGCCACGAACAGCGCGTCCTGTTGGCCTCCGGGCGCGACCTGCAGCGGATGAACGTGCGGAATGACCTCGCCGCCGGGGATCCGAGTCCCCGTCCAGAATCCCTCCCGACCAGTTCACCCACCGACCTGACCACGAAGGAGACGTCCTCGTGACGCCGCACACCCGACGGATTCGTTCCATCCGAACCCTATTCGCCCTGCTCGTTGTTGGTCTAAGCGTCTCCACAACGGTGCCGGCGCAGGCCCTGAGCTATGACCCGATCACCGGCACCGGTTCGACGTGGTCTCAGAACGCTCTCGATCAGTGGCGCAAGAACGTAGCCACGAACTACGCGATGACCGTGAACTACTCCGGTGTCGGTTCGTCAGCGGGGCGCCGGGACTTCGTCGCGGGCAGCGTGGACTTCGCGGTCAGCGAGATCCCGTTCCAGACCGCCCCGGAGGACGGTTCGGCCCCAGAGGTGCCCGCTCGCGGGTACGCCTATATGCCCATCGTGGCCGGTGGTACCGCCTTCATGTACAACCTGAAAATCGGCGGCAAACGAGTCACCAACCTACGGCTCAGCGGCGAGGTCATCACCAAGATCTTCACCGGGGTCATCACGAAGTGGAACGACCCGGCCATCGCGACCGACAACCCTGGGCTGGCCATGCCGGACAAGGGAATCGTCCCGGTCGTGCGCTCGGACGGTTCCGGCTCCACGGCGCAATTCACTCTCTGGATGTCCAAACAGCACCCGGCCCTCTGGAAAACGTTCTGCACCAAGGTCGGGCGCTCCGCTGACTGCGGCCTGACTTCACAGTTCCCCACCTTCGGCAGCGCCAAGGCACAGAGCGGATCCTCCGGCGTCGCCGGCTACGTGAGTCAGGACTACGGAGACGGCGCGATCACCTACGTCGAGTACTCGTATGCCAAGAACTCCGGTTTCCCGGTCGCCAAGGTGCTCAACGCGGCCGGCTACTACGTCGAACCCACGGCGAACTCGGTGGCTGTGGCGCTCCTGAAAGCCGCCATCAACACCACACCCGGACCGACCTACCTCACCCAGATTCTGGACGGCGTTTACAACAACGCCGACCCTCGCACCTACCCGCTCTCGAGTTACTCCTACATGATCGTGCCCACCGAGGTCGGCGGCGTCTTCACCGCGAAGAAGGGTTTGACCCTGGGCGCCTTCGCCAACTACATGCTCTGCGAGGGACAGCAGCAGGCCGCAGCCCTGGGCTACTCCCCGTTGCCGATGAACCTCGTGCTGGCCGGCTTCGACCAGATCAAGCGAGTCCCGGGCGCCGATGTCAGCGGCGTTGACATCAACAAGTGCCACAACCCGACGTTCAATGCCGGCGACTCTCCGTCGAGCAACCTGCTGGCCACCACCGCCCTCCAACCAGCCGCCTGCGACAAGGTCGGGGCCAACCAGTGCACCACCGGCACGGCCGGGGCGTTGGCCGACACTGCCGTGTCGGGCAGCGGCACGGGTGGTGGCGCGGCCGGCTCAGCCTCCGCGAAGACTGCAGCGGCGGCGACCGGAGGAACGGCGATAGCAGCCGTCGCCCCCGCCGATGCGGCCGCGCCCGTGTTCGACGAGAACGGCGCCCTCGTGTCAGCGGTCGGCACCGCTGCAACCGGCGTTGCCGGCACCGCAGTTGCCGCACCGTTCACCCTGGCCGAGACCGGCTGGGGCACTCAGCAGTCGGTCATGCTGCTCGCCGGCCTCCTGCTGCTGGCCGCCGCTGTGCTGCCGCCCGTGCTCGCCCGCCGGTTCACGCCCCGCGGCGCGAAAGCCGGCACCAAGTGAAGCGGCTCACGTTCGGCCCGAAAAACGCACTCTGGGCACGGGCCGGCGCCAGCGGAGTCGTGGTCGGCCTGATGGTGGGCGTCGGTGTCGCCGCGCTAGGCTCCCTCGCCCCCTCCGCGGCATCCGCTGACGCATCGACCGCTGTCACGGTCGCGTCGAGGGGCTTCGACCCCGATCTGGCAACCGCGCCCTTCCCTGATCTCAAGGTCACCGTCTCCCAGACCAAGGATCTCGTTTCCCAGGGCATCGTCGTGAACTGGAGCGGAGGAAAGAAATCCGTGCGACCAGATGGGAGCTCCGGAGGGGAGGACTTTCTCCAGATTGCGCAGTGCTGGGGAGACGACCCGACGGATTCCAGCCGTCCGGATCGCACGACGTGTCAATACGGAGGATTCCCCGGCAAGGTCGCGTCCACCCGCGACAACGCCGTGAGCCAGGAGAACGTGGCCACGCAGGACGCGCAGTACACGTCCCCGGCCAACGGATTCACGGTTCCCGCCTTCACCGCCATTCCCTACCGCGCATCAACGGGCGGGTCCATCGCCTCGGTGTTCGCGGACTCGGCCAACGTCCTCACGCATTACATCGTGGACCCCCTGACCGGCCTGGTGCAGAACGCCAATGGATCGCCGTCCGCGACCGGGGTGCCCCTGCCCGCCGGCGTGTCAGGCGTGGACCTGGCCACCAATGAGTTCTACACCCAGTACACGACGAATGAGGTGCCTTGGGCGGGCTCGAGCGACAGTGGCGACGGCTCCGTGAAATTCGAGGTGCAGACCGCCATGCAATCTCCGGGCCTCGGCTGCGGTATGCCCGTGACGGCCGCGAACGGCGCCGTCGCCGGCAAATCGTGCTGGCTCGTGGTCATCCCGCGCGGAAAAAACGACGCGGGGGAGTCCTACATCACCAAGTCCGGGCTGCTGTGGGATTCCTGGAAGCACAGCGTGGCCGTCAAGCTTGATTTCAAGCCCATCGGCCAACGCTGCTCCATCGGCTCGGCCGAGAAGCAGCTCTCCGGGAGCGAACTCGTCGCCGCGGCGATCGGGTCGTGGCAGCCCAACCTGTGCGCCGGTGCCTCCGGCTCCTCGTTCGTGCTCAGCACCGGCAACGAGGAAGAGGCGTTGGCCGCGGCAAGCCTGACGGCGCCGAGCCCGCTGGCCCTCACTTCGCGTCCGCTGCAAACCGCTGGGACGGATCCGGTCGCCTATGCGCCGATAGCCCTCAGCGGCGTCGCGGTTTCGTTCTCCATCGACCGCCGCGTGAAACCGGTGGGCGAAGTTCCTCAGGAATACAAGGACCGGAACACCGAGGCATTCACGTCACTGAACCTGACCCCGCGCCTGATCGCGAAGCTCCTCACGAACTCGTATCTGGACTCCCTGCCTTCCGGAGCGCCGACCACATCGGACTCCCTCAAATTCTTCGGCTACACCGACTCCGCACACCCGGGCTCGAACGCGCGCAACCTCACGGTCGACCCCGATTTCCTGGCGGTCAACGACGAGGAATGGAGGTACCAGGACCTGACCGGGCCGTCCCTGGGAGACATGCTCCTCCCTTCCGGACGATCCGACGAGGCCGAGCAACTGTGGCGGTACGTTCTCTCCGACCCGTCTGCCGTCGAATTCCTCAACGGAACGCCGGACGAGTGGGGGATGAAAGTCAACCCCTGGTCATCCACCGACGCCACCATCAACCCGTCGGGGACGGTCCTGGCCCTTCCGCGCACGAATTTTCCAAAGGCTGATCCGATGGAGCGGCCCGCCGCCGCTGTCGGCGCCGGCACAACGGCGGTGAACCTCGTCACCTGGCGCCCCTACACCAGTGACTTCGAGAACGGCGCGTATCTCACCCTGCGCGGCGACGGGCTGGAGCTCGGGGACTGGAACCCCACAAGCGTTCCGCCGAAGTTCGGCAAGAGCGTGCGAAGCCTGGTGGGCAACCAGCGCGTGCTGAGCGTCACCACCGCGGCCGCGGCCGCACGGTACCAGACGGTGACGGCGTCACTGCAGAACTCCGCGGGCAGCTTCGTGGCGCCGACGGCGGACTCCATGCTCGCGGCCTCCGCGGCGATGGTCCCCACCAGCGCCAACCCCAAGGTGCTCGAATATGACCCGGCGAACCCGAGCGCCAAGGCCGCGGCTACGGCGTACCCGATGACGATGCCGGTCTATGCCGCTCTGAATCCGCTGCAGACGGATGCCGCTCAGCGGGCGATCTACGCCAACCTGATCCGGTACGCGGTCGGGGCCGGCCAGATACCCGGCACGGAGATCGGGCAGCTGCCGCACGGCTACACCCCGCTCCCCAAGAGCTGGGTGGCCCAGGCGCTCGCCGCCGCGACCGTGATCGAGCAGGGCAGCAGCACGATCGTCCCAACGACCGTGCCGGAGACCGCCCCGGACGCCTACATCCCGACCCCGTCAAGCGACGGAACGGCCGCGTCCCAGGCCGAGGGCGCACTGGTGATGGCCGACGCCGCGGTCGACCCGGCTGGCGCGGGCGCCACGGACGCCGCGGGCACCGTCACCGGCCCCCTGGTGGCAAGGCCGACGCCCGCGGACCCGGTCGTCGGGCTGGTGCGCGCGGCGGTCCCGGCCGGGCTGCTCTCCGGCCTGCTCGCCGCCGGCGGCGTCCCCCTGATTTCGCGCGTTCGGAGACGATCCTGATGCGCGCCCGACTTGACGGTTCACACGGGGCTTCCGCCTCGAAGCGAAGCGCCGAGAAAGAGGGACCCGCCCGGGTTCGTCTCCTGCACCACACCCGAAAGGCACCCCAGTGAACACCAAGAAGATGATTGCGCTCTGCGCGACTGTCGGCGTGGCCATCTCCGGTCTTGTCATCGCGACCCCGGCCAACGCCGAGCCCGTCTCCAACAGCTACTCCATTGTCGGTTCCGACACCCTCGAGGACGTTGTCAGCGCCCTGGTCAACGGTTCCTCCCTCTCGGGAGCGTCCGTTCGGACGACGGCCAATGGGAACACCATCGGCTCCTTCGACGCGACCGGAACCCCCTACATCACGGCGAAAACCTCCGGCGTGCGTTTCGGCCGGCCGAATGGCTCGGGGGACGGCCGCACGGCCCTGCTCCGTTCCATTGACGGCGCCCCGTACACCTCCGGAACCGTCGGCGGGCCCGCAGGCGTCGTCATCACGGGCCAGGTCGACATCGCGCGTTCGTCCGGATCAGGCACTGTCGATCCGGCAGGCAGCCTGATTCAGGTGCCCTTCGGTCGAGACGCGATCGCCTACGCGTACGACAGCGGTTCGACGGCGGCCGGCATCAACACCATCGACACTGCGACCATGAAGAGCCTGTACACCTGCAGCGTCACCACTCTGGGCGGTGTCACGGTCACGCCCGTCATCCCGCAGGCCGGCTCCGGAACCCGCAAGGACTTCATGGCCAAGATCGGCGTCACGGACTCGACGCTGGGCTCCTGCGTCACCGTGGGTCAGGAGCATGACGCCTCCAACCTCGGCCTGAACGCCGTCATGCCCATGTCGGTGTCTCGCTGGGTCGCCATGAACACCGGGGCGAGCTTCCCCAAGAAAAAGGACACCACGGTTTTGGGCTCGCTTGTCGCCGGGGCCACCCCCGTCACGGGAACGGGTACCTCCATGGTTCCCAATGCGCCGTACTACGCCGACTCCCTGTGGGGACGCGACACGTACCTCGTCGTGCAGTACGCACGAGTCGACCCGTCGAACGCCGCGTACGACTCGACCCTGGCCGCAGTGCTCGATCCGACGAAGGGCCAGAGCCTGACCAACTCCCAGACGACTTTCGCCGCCAAGGCCGGTTCGCTGAAGAAGAAGTTCGGCATCCTGGCTCCCTCCACCACCACCGCCGTTCGCATCTCCAAGTGACCTACGTTCCAAGAACAGGACCTGTAACTACATGAAGCTCAATAAGAAGACGCGTTACGCCGCCGCCGGCGTCGTTTCCCTCGCCCTGGTTGCCGGGGCCTCGTCCGCGGCGAACGCCGCGCCGCAGATCAATGGTTCTGCCGCTCCCGTTTACATGTATGACACGAACGCGGCGCAGGTGCCGGATGGTCACGTCTGGGCATGGGATGACGAGCTCATCGGTTCGTCCACTCAGGGCGACATCAATGGCGAGTTCACTTGCCCGGCCGACAGCACGAACGTGTTCGCCTTCCTCGCCGCCCCCGGCACCGAGACGACTGTCCTCACTTGGAAGGCCTATGCGGGCCTCGGGTTCAATGGGGCCACGAAGAACGTGCTGAACCCCTTCCTCACACCGCTCTCACTCATCAACAACTCCCAGGGCGCGGCCAGGGCCGCCGGTGGTAACTACAGCCTCGGCCTCGCCTGCACGAAGTTTGACGGTGTCGCAGTGACAGCCGCTTTCTTCCGTTCGATCAGCGTCGTTCCGGTCACCGGCGCCTTCACGTTCCTGCCGCAGGCCGCTGTGGCGGCTCCGACGCCGACGCCCACTGCGACGCCGACTGCGACGCCGACTGCGACGCCGACTGCGACGCCGACTGCGACGCCGACTGCGACGCCGACTGCGACGCCGACTGCGACGCCGACGCCGACTGCGACGCCGAAGCCGACTGCGACGCCGACGCCGGGAGTGACGTCAGGCTCCTCGGACAGCTTCACGCCTGGCTCGTCGGGGACCCTGACGTCTGGCTCGTCGGATCGCCTTGGATCAACGACGAACCATGCTGACAAGGGGCTCGCGTCGACCGGAACGGCCAACACCCTGCCGTTCCTGGTCTCGGCCATGCTCGCCCTGGCGGCCGGAGCCGGCGTGATCATCGCGCGTCGTTTCCGCCGCGTAAAGAAGTAAACCGCACTCCGTACCACGGAAGGCCACGGGAACGAATGTCGTCCCGTGGCCTTCCGGCACGGGAGACGAGCGGGGACGGGAGCGTTTCCCCTTCGTTCGCCTCGCGTTCAGCACTCCGAAACCTCGAATGGACTAACTTGACTGTGCTCACATCCGCTGCCGCCCGCCGCCTACCGGCCGTGACCCTGACTGCAATGTCCTTGTTCCTCGGGCTGGCTTGGCTGGCCGTATTTCCGGCAAGCGCCCAAGCGGCCACGGATTCGCACGCGAGCAACAGCCACGACTTCCTCTACGTCAGCGGGCTCACCGTGCTCACCGAACCGACGATCGGGCCGGGCGGCGGGGACCTGGCCCTGGAGTTCACGATGAAGAACGTCAGCACTTCCCCGATCACCTCGAGCGTGCAGTTCCGGCTCGACAACGCGATCAACCAGCCCATCAAGACTCTCGACAAGGTCGAGGTCGCGAACCTCGCACCGGGGGAGACGCGCACCGTGACGGCGAACTTTAAAAGCGTCGGCCAGTGGACCTTCTATCGCGGCCATGTGACGATGACTCCGCCCGCGGACATTGACGGCACGGCCCTGTGGCCCTCGACCCGCGACTCGTTCACGCTCCTGCTGCCGTGGTTCCTCCTGGCGGTGCTCGTGCTCCTGGCCGCCCTCGTTCTGGCGGTGCGCCAGTTGCTTCGGCTGCGCCGGCTGGAACGACCGCTGCCCGGACTCGTACCCGGATACGGGACCGTCACATCGTGACGATCACCACAGCCCCCCGGCGGCTGAAGCTGCCAACGCCGCCGCGGCGGATGCCCCTGCCTCCACGCGCACCCGTGGTGTTGAGCGTCCGAGACCAGGCCGTTCGCACCGCGCTCACGATCGTTGCCGTGCTCATCTTCGGCTTTCTCGCCCACCTCACGATTTTCGGGCAGGTGCAGCACTTCGTGTCCCAGCAGCAGCTGACGAACTCCCTGCGGGCCGAACTCGCGCAGGGCACGGCGCCGGTCAGTGAGGGTACCGTGGACCGGGTTCTGCTGGCGGCGGGAGCCCCGGTGGCGCTGATCGACATCCCCGCGATCGGGGTGCACGAGGTGGTCGTCGAAGGAACCGACTCCGGCACCCTGCGGGCGGGACCGGGCCACCGCCGCGATACCGTACTGCCGGGCCAGGCGGGCTACAGCGTCATCATGGGCCGCGCAGCCGCCTATGGCGGACCTTTCGCCCGGTTGCAGGAGTTGCGACCGGGGCAGCAGTTCACGGTGATCACCGGCCAGGGCCGTCAGAAATTCTCCGTGCTCGGCGTTCGGTATGCGGGCGACCCGATGCCGGCTCCGCTCGGCGCGGGAAAGAGCCGCCTCGTCCTTGAGACGGCTCGCGGCCCGGCGTTTGTGCCGAGCGGGATCGCCCGGGTGGATGCTGAGCTCGTGTCGGAGACGAAACCCGCCGGCACGCGAGCGACCACGTTTGTGACCCTGCCTGCCGTCGACCGGGAGCTCGCCACCGACACCGAAACGGTCTGGGCGCTGGTGTTCGCCCTGCAGTTCCTGCTGCTGGTCGAGCTCGCCGCAGTGTGGGCCTACCGACGTGTCGGCCTCCGCAAGACCTGGACGGTTTTCCTTCCCGTCGTCACCGTGGGCGGCCTGTTCGTGGCCGACCAGGTGGTGCGCCTGCTTCCGAACCTGCTGTAGAAAAGATGGAGTCCATGAACGAGGAACTGACCAATGATGACCGCACGCAGGTGCTGCCGCTACCGACATCGCCACGGCAGCGGGACGGCCGGCTGCGCCCGCCGGCCCGCTCCGCCACCGACGCCGCGCCGACCGGGACGAGTCGCCTGTCCGTGCCGTGGCGTAAACGCCCGGCGGGCAAGGACCTGTCCCTGAACGCTTCCGGCCCTTCGGCCGTGCGGGATCCTGGCCCGTTGGCCACTCTGGAGGGCCGAAATGTGTCGGCCTGGTTCGGCGAACGCCAGGTGCTCGACCGGGTCAGCCTCACCATGCCCGCCGGAATCATCACCTCGCTGATCGGCCCCTCCGGCTGCGGCAAATCGACGTTCCTGCGCATCCTGAACCGTATGCACGAGCTGGTGCCCTCGGCGAGCCTGGCCGGCGAGGTGCTCCTCGACGGCGAGGACATCTACGACCCCGAACGCAAGCTGGTTGACGCCCGCAAGCACATCGGGATGGTGTTCCAGAAGCCCAACCCGTTCCCGGCAATGTCGATCTACGACAACGTCGTGGCCGGACTGACCCTCACCGGGCGGCGTGCCTCCGTTGACGAGAAGGACTTCCTCGTCGAGAGCTGCCTTACCAAAGCCGGCCTGTGGAAGGAGGTGCGCGACCGGCTGCGCGCCCCGGGCAGTGGCCTTTCGGGCGGGCAGCAGCAGCGCCTCTGCATTGCCCGCTCCCTCGCCGTCACCCCGCGGATCCTCCTGATGGACGAGCCATGCTCGGCCCTCGATCCCACCTCAACCCGCGTCATTGAGGAGACGATGCTCGAGCTGGCCCGCGAGGTCACCATCGTCATCGTGACCCACAACATGCAGCAGGCACAGCGGGTCTCCCAGAACTGCGCGTTTTTCCTCGCTGCCCAGGGGGCTCCCGGCGGGATCGTCGAGCACGGGCCCACCGACGCGATGTTTGGCAACCCGATCGACAGCCGCACGGCCGATTACGTCAACGGCCGGTTCGGGTAGTCCGGTATCAAGGCCCGGTGGGCGCACTAGAATTGATCATGACTTCCGATGGCTTTGCCGAGATCGAGCGCAAATTCGACGTCAATGCGGCCACCGTGCTGCCCGCCCTGCACGACCTCCCGGGCGTCACCCACGTCGAGCCGCCGGTCGAGCATGACCTCGACGCCCTGTACTACGACACCGACGACCTTGCCCTCGCGAACCGGCGGATGACGCTGCGCCGTCGCACCGGGGGAGACGACGCCGGCTGGCACCTCAAGTTGCCCGTGTCCGTCGACGAGCGCCGCGAAATGCGTGAGCCGCTGGGCAGCGACCCGGCGCAAATCCCGGAGCCTATTCTCAACCTGGTCAGGGTCTTCTTGCGTGGACGGGTGCTGGTGCCGGTGGTGCGCCTGCACACCCGCCGCGTCGTGCACCTCCTGGTCGGCAAGAACGAGCGGGTGCTCGCCGAGGTCTGTGACGACGAAGTGGAGGCCGAGCGGTTCGGCACCGGGGCCGGTGGTGCAGATGCGTTCCAGCAGAGCTGGCGCGAGTGGGAAGTCGAGCTCGTCAACGGCTCGAGGGCGCTGTTGGACGCAGCCCAGGAGCGGTTGTCTTCGGTCGGCGTCGAGCCGGCGACGAGCCCGTCCAAGCTCGCCCGGGCCCTGGGCGACCGGGCCCCCGTGCTCGGGGCGCCCGTCTCGTTCCGGCCGACCCGCAAGAGTTCGACCCGAACCGTGCTGCTCGCCTACCTGCACGAACAGGTCGAAGCCATCAGCGCGCAGGATGCTCGGGTGCGTGAGAACGACGTCGAGGCGGTGCACCGGATGCGGGTGGCCACCCGGCGCCTGCGCTCAGCCCTGGCCACCTACCGCGACTTCTTGGACACCGATGTCACGGCGCCGCTGCGCGTCGAACTGCGCTGGATCGCCGGGGTCCTCGGCGGGGCCAGGGACGCGCAGGTGATCCAGCAGCGCCTTGCGCACCGGCTGGCCGAGGAGCCGGAGAACCTCGTGGCCGGACCGGTGGTACAGCGCGTCGACGGCCACTTCGGCACGGTCATTCGTGCCGCCCGGGGCGATGCCCTGGCGGCGCTGAACTCCGACCGGTACTTCCGGCTGCTCGACAGCCTGGACGCGCTGCTGGCGTCACCGCCGCTGCTCCCGGACGCCGCTAAGCGCGCGGACCGGGTCATCCCCACGCTGATCCGGGCCGATTGGAAGAGGCTGCGGGCATCCGTGCGCACCGCTCGACTGACCCCCGCCGGTACCGCCCGGGACGCGGCGTTGCACGAGGCGCGGAAGCGGGCCAAGCGGCTGCGGTACGCGGCCGAGACGGCCGCCCCGCTGCGTCGCCGCCGCGCCACGCGGCTGGTGGCCGCCGCACGTCAGGTGCAGGACACGCTCGGCGACCACCAGGACAGCGTCGTCGCCCGCGGCGTGCTACTCAACCTCGGCATGGCCGCATTCCTGCACAGCGAGAACGCGTTCACCTATGGGCGGCTGCACGCCGTGGAACAGACCGGTGCCGCAGCGACCGAGGCGCGGTTCTTCCGTTCCTGGGCGGACTTCCCCTCCGCCTCCCTGAAAAAGTAGCCGGTCCCGGCGCGGATTCACTCCTCCACAATGCCTGTTTGATCAGGTTATCCACAGTGTGCACGGATGCCGGGGGAGTGTCGGTGGCCGCCTCTAGCGTGGTCCTCATGAAGCCGTCAGTGTTCGAAGAGCGAGAGGCCATGGGCCGGCATTTCGACGCGATCGCGGAGGCCGAGCGGGACATCGCCGCGGCCTTCGCCCGGCGGGCCGAACGGGTCGAGGATGCCCGCCGATTCGGGCAGGCCATCGCCCACCACAATGCCCGGGTGCCGGGTGCGCGGCGAGACGCACGTGAGGTCGCCGAACGGGAGTTCTCGAGCGAGCTGGCCTGCACGATCCGGGTGCCGCAGCGCACCGCGGAGAACCTGGTCGCCGAGAGCCGGGCCCTGGCCCAGGAACTCCCGGCGACCCGGGCGGCGCTGGCGGCGGGCGAGATCAGCTATCGGCACGCGCAGGTGGTGGTCAATCAGGCCTGGTCGGTGCCCGCGGAAGGGCGGGTGAAATTCGAAGCGGCCGTGTTGAAATCGGCGGGCACGCTGACCGCGTCGAAGCTGAAGTACAACGCCCGGATTCTGCGGGAGCGGTGGCACCCGGAGACGATCAAGGCCCGGCATCAGAAGTCGGTGAAGGATCGGGCGGTGTTCTTCGAGCCCGAGCCGGACGGGATGGCGTCGCTCACCTTCTACGCCAGCGCGGAGAAGGCGCAGGCCGCGTACGAACGGGTGACGCTGATGGCCCTGAGCCTGCAGTGCAAGGAGGAGGAACGAACCCTGACCCAGTTGAAGGCGGACGTGTTCGAGGATCTCATCCTCGACGGGGTGACGCCGTCGGGACTCGGCAAGGGGATCCGCGGTTCGGTGAACATCACGGTCCCGGTGTTCAGTCTGATGGGTCTCAACGACGAACCGGCCCATCTGGAGGGTTACGGCCCGATCGACGCGGACACCGCGCGGCGGATCGCGGCTGGGGCGCCGAGCTTCACCCGGCTTCTGGTGCATCCGGAGACCGGGGTGGTGCTCTCGGTCGGCCGGGACCGGTACAAGGTGCCCAAAGACCTCAAGAAGTACCTGCGGGTGAGGGACGAGATCTGCCGGCTCCCCGGCTGCAACCGGTCGGCGGCGCATGCCGACCTTGACCATTCGCTGGACTGGCAGTTCAACGGTTTGACCACCGAGGACAACCTCGCTCACCTGTGTCCGCCGTGCCACGCGCTGAAAAGCGAGACCCGGTGGACGGTGAAACACCTGGAGGCCGGCACCCTGAGGTGGACCTCGCCGAGCGGGCGCGCATTCGTGACCGAGCCGGCCACCTGCATCCGTGCAGTGGTGCCGGAACCGCCGCCGCCCGAGGCGGAGACTCTGTCACGGCCCGCGCCTTCAGAGACCGGCTTCTGAGCCTCGATTCTCAGTCGAAGTCGAGGCTGAGCTTGCGCAGGAGGGAGGCGAGGTTCGCCTGATCGGCCGGGGTCAGGGTGGAGAGCAGTTCGGCCTCGGCGTCGACTAGCCGGGTGATGGCGGCATCCACCCGGGTGAGGCCGGCCGGGTTCATCCCGACGAAGATGCCCCGCCTGTCATTGGGGTCCGTGCGGCGGGTGACCAGTCCGCGTTCGACCAGGCGGTCGATCCGGTTCGTCATCGTGCCGCTGGAGACCAGCGTCTGCTGCAGCAGCGCCTTGGGGCTCAGTTCGTAGGGCTCGCCCGCGCGGCGCAGCGCCGAGAGCACGTCGAACTCCCACGAGTCCAGTTCCGAGCGGGAGAAGGCGGTGCGGCGGGCGCGGTCCAGATGCTTGGCGAGACGGCCCACCCGGGAGAGCACCTGCAAGGGGGCGAAATCGAGGTCGGGCCGTTCGCGCAACCAGGCGTCAACGATTCGGTCGACTTCGTCATGTACGGGCATCCGTCTATTATCCCGGTCGGCCGTGCAAACCGGGATGTTCGGTGGGTCTTCGGGCACCCGGCGCGGTGTTCGGCTTGATATCTGGCAGACTTGTCACCGTTGGTCGGCCCTCGGTCGGCGAATTCCGCCGTGGTGTAATGGCAGCACGACAGCCTTTGGAGCTGTTAGGTCTAGGTTCGAGTCCTGGCGGCGGAGCATTGCTGCAGACAAAGCGGCGCCATTCCCCGGTCTTCCCCGGCCGGCCAGACCGAAGCTTGAGGAAAAAACGTGACTGACCCCAGACTCGCCATCGTCGTGCTGGCCGCCGGCCAGGGCACCCGAATGAAGTCCAGCACCCCGAAGTTGCTGCACCAGCTCGCCGGGCTCCCCATTCTGAGCCACGTCCTGGCGACATCCCAGGCGCTGGATGCCGCGCACGTGGTCACGGTCGTGCGCCACGAACGCGACCAGGTGGCCGCTCTCGTGCAGTCCGACCTGCCGGAGAGCCTGATCGTCGACCAGGACGACCTGCCCGGCACCGGCCGGGCCGTTGAGCAGGCCGTGGACGCCCTCCCGGGGGACTTCGACGGCGACGTCCTCGTCGTCAGCGGCGACGTCCCGCTGCTCAATGCCGCCACGCTGGCCAGCTTCGTCAGCGCGCACCGTGAACGCGACGTCTCGGCCACCGTGCTCTCCTCCTTCCCGGATGACGCCGCCGGCTACGGCCGCATCGTGCGCTCGGAGGAAGGCGCTTTCGACCGCATCGTCGAGCAGAAGGACGCGACCAGCGAGGAACGCGCCATCACCGAGACCAACGCCGGGGTCTACGTTTTCCGGTTGAAGGAACTGCGCGACCAGCTCGCCAATGTCACCACCGAGAACGCGCAGGGTGAGAAGTACCTCACCGACGTGATCGGCCTGCTGCGCCAGTCCGGCTCAGAGGTGCGCGCCGTGCCCGTGGCGGACGCCTGGCTGGTGGCCGGCATCAACGACCGCGCCCAGCTCGCCGAGACGGCGCGCCAGCTCAACGGCCTCATCGTCTACGGCTGGCAGCTGGCCGGCGTGACCGTTCAGGACCCGGCCACGACCTGGATCGACCTCAAGGCGAAGCTGGCACCGGATGTCACCATCCGGCCGGGCACGCAGATTCTCGGCTCCACCGTGATCGAGACCGGCGCCGTGGTCGGCCCGGACACCACCCTCGTCGACTGTGAAATCGGCGAGAACGCGGTCGTCAAGCGCACGGATGCGACGCTCGCCGTGATCGGCGCGGGCGCATCCGTCGGCCCGTTCGCGTACCTGCGCCCGGGAACGATTCTGGGCGCCGACGGCAAGATCGGCACGTTCGTCGAGACCAAGAACGCGACCATAGGCATGGGCAGCAAGGTGCCGCACCTGAGCTATGTCGGCGATGCCACGATCGGCGTGCAGTCGAACGTCGGGGCCGGCACGATCTTCGCCAACTACGACGGCGTGAACAAGAACCACAGTGAGATCGGGTCCCACGTGCGCACCGGGTCGCACAACGTGTTCGTCGCGCCGATTAGGATTGGGGACGGAGCATACACGGGAGCCGGCACCATCGTCCGCAAGGACGTGCCGGCCGGGGCTTTGGCCCTCACCGTGGCCCCACAACGCAATATGGACGGCTGGGTACAGACCAACCGCCCAGGAACCGACGCGGCGGCGGCTGCGGCAAAGAGCGGAGACTAGGTGTCTGGAATCAAGACCAGCGGCGAGAAGCGACTTGTATTGGTTTCGGGGCGAGCACACCCCCAACTGGCACTGGACATCGCCACGGAACTTGGTACCGAACTCGTTCACACCGACGCCCGAACCTTCGCGAACGGCGAGATCTACGCCCGCTTCGATGAGAGCGTGCGCGGCTCCGACACCTTCGTGATCCAGTCGCACACCAACCCGATCAACGAGTGGCTGATGGAACAGCTGATCATGGTCGACGCACTCAAGCGGGCATCCGCCAAGCGCATCACGGTGGTTGCACCGTTCTACCCCTACGCCCGCCAGGACAAGAAGGGCCGCGGCCGCGAGCCGATCTCGGCCCGGCTGATCGCGGACCTGTTCAAGGTCGCCGGCGCCGACCGGATCATGGCCGTCGACCTGCACGCCGCCCAGATCCAGGGCTTCTTCGACGGCCCCGTCGACCACCTCTTCGCCATGCCCGTGCTGCTCGAGCACTTCAAGGAGAAGCTCGACCCGGCCACCCTCACGGTCGTCTCGCCGGACATGGGGCGCGTGCGCGTCGCCGACATCTGGAGCGACAAGCTCGGCGCGCCGCTGGCCATCATCCACAAGCGCCGCGACCCGAAGGTCGCCAACCGGGTGTCCGTGCACGAGATCGTGGGCCAGGTCGAGGGCCGCGTCTGCCTGATCGTCGACGACATGATCGACACCGGACGCACCATCGTGCTCGCGGCCGAGGCCCTGCGCGCCGCCGGAGCGATCGGCGTCGTCGTCGCGGCGACCCATGCCGTGTTCAGCCACCCGGCGCTGGAGCTGCTGCAGAACCCGGCGATCTCCGAGGTCGTCGTCACCGATACCCTGCCGATCCCCGAGGAGAAGCGCTTCCCCACGCTCACCGTCCTGCCGATCGCCCCGCTGCTGGCACGCGCCATCCACGAGGTGTTCGACGAGGGTTCCGTCACGTCGATGTTTGAGGGCGCCGCGTAGGCCCCGTTTTCGCTGAGTGGACTCTGGCCGGTCGTTGACGGATGTCGACGGCCGGCCAGAGGTCTGTCCGGGCCCGGTCAGGGGCAGGAGCTCAGAGAACGAGCTGGAGCACGATCGTGACCGGGTCTAGGCCGGTACGACCGTCTCCGGCGCCCGCGGTGCCGCCGGGATGATGCCGAGCGGGATGACGTAGGTCTCGCGCTCGTTGATGTCGATCGCGTAGCACTGCCAGCCGAAGCCTCCCGGCCCGGTCAGGTCGAAGCGCGCGTCCGAGCCGACGGCGACGGGGTAGTAGCGGGCCGTGGCGACACTGCACGCGTTGGCGGCGGTTCTCGACGCGATCTGCACGGTCGTCAGGATGCCCGGCACGATCAGGGCCACCAGCCCGAGCACGACGACGATGCGCATCAGGGCCATGGTGCGCCGGCTGCGCAGGGGCCGCGCGGCATCCTGCGGCTCGTAGCCGGAGAGTTCGGGGTGGTCGTCGCTCGTCATCAGGCTCCCAGTATCGCAAACCCGGCTCCTGATCGCGCGAAGAACCAATTCGACGGAGCTTCTGCTCTAAAACCCGCGTTGCGGAGCGAAAGTGGCCATTTTCGGCAAAATCTCCGTCGAATTCGTTAGTCGACGTCGTGACTAGTGCGAGGAACCCTCGGTCGCGATCTCGGTGCGGTCGCCCGACCACAGCGTGTGGAACGTGCCCGGCATGTCCACCCGCTTATAGGTGTGCGCGCCGAAGAAGTCACGCTGGCCCTGCACGAGGGCGGCGGGAAGCCGTTCGCTGGCGAGCGAGTCGAAGTAGCTGAGCGCCGAGGCGAACCCGGGAACCGGGATACCGGACAGCGCGGCCGTGGACACCACTCGGCGCCACGCCGACTCGCCGTCGGCGACGGCCTGGGCGAAGTACGGGTCGACGAGCAGGGACGTGATCGACGGGTCGTTGGCGTACGCGTCAACGATGCGGTTCAGGAACTGGGCCCGGATGATGCAGCCGCCGCGCCAGATCGTGGCGATGGCGCCCTTGTCGACGGTCCAGCCGTACTTGACCGCACCGGCGATGATCGCGTCGAAGCCCTGCGCGTACGCGACGACCTTCGACGCGTACAGCGCCTGGCGCACGTCGTCCTGGAAAGTGTGGCCGACGACGGCGATCTCCGGGCGGGCGGTGATGGCGGCGCGCACGGGGACGCGCTGCTCCGGGTGGCTGGACACGGCGCGGGCGAAGACGGCCTCGGCGATGCCGCCGACGGGCACGCCCAAATCGAGCGCGTTCTGCACGGTCCAGACGCCGGTGCCCTTGGAACCGGCCTCGTCGAGCACGATGTCGATGAACGGCAGGCCGGTCTTCGCGTCCACCTGGCGCAGCACCTCGGCGGTGATCTCGATCAGGTAGCTCTCGAGGTCGCCCTGGTTCCACTCGGTGAACACATCGGCGATGGCGGCGGGGGAGTGCCCGGTCACCTTCCGCAGCAGGTCGTACGCCTCGGCGATGAGCTGCATATCGGCGTATTCGATGCCGTTGTGGATCATCTTGACGAAGTGACCGGCGCCATCCGTGCCGATGTGGGTGACGCAGGGCACGCCGTCGACGACGGCCGCGATCGACTCGAGGATGGGGCCGAGGGTCTTGTACGCCTCCACCGATCCGCCGGGCATGATGCTGGGCCCCTTGAGGGCGCCCTCCTCGCCGCCCGAGATGCCGGCGCCGACGAAGTTCACGCCGGTGGCGCGCACATCCTTCTCGCGGCGAATCGTGTCCTGGAAGTCGGCGTTGCCGCCGTCGACGATGATGTCGCCGGGTTCGAACAGGGCGGTCAGCTGGCTGATCACGGCATCCGTGCCCGTGCCGGCCTGCACCATGATGATCGCGGTGCGCGGCTTCTGCAGCGAGGCGACGAAATCCTCGATCGTCTCCGAGGCCACGAAACCGGCCTCGGGGTGCTCGGTGGTGAGGAGGCGGGTGCGCTCGGGGGAGCGGTTGTACACCGCGACCGTGTTGCCCGCACGGCTGGCCAGGTTGCGGGCGAGGTTCGAGCCCATCACCGCCAGTCCTACTACGCCAATGTTTGCCTGTGCTGCGCCGGTTTCGGCCACGTTTCCTCCTTCAGCTACTTGTTCTCAAATCTTTTTCAAGGTTAGCCGGTCGCCGCGAACCGGTGCGGGGAGTGACCGGGGCGCCCCGGTACGGATGCCGCGGGCCGGGTTCGCGGGACTCCCGCGCCTCCGCTAGACTTACGAATTGAACTTCGGCGAGGGCTGCCGCACGACCGGGAAACCGGCTGCGCGGCATCCGTTATCGACGCGGCGGAATGCTTTACGGCCTTTCCTCACGCTGACACGCGTTCGAGTTGAATCACACCCCCACTCTTCACCGGCCCCGGCCCGTGAACCAGATCTGGGCCGTAGCGGTCCGCAAGGAGAAACACCATGGCTGACGCCACCAACAAGATTGTCGCCGACCTGCGCGTGAAGTTCGGCAAGGGCGCGGCCCGCAAGCTGCGCGTGCTGGGCAAGATCCCCGCCGTCATGTACGGCCACGGCACCACCCCGGTCCACGTCGCGCTCCCCGCGCACCAGATCGGACTGCTGCTGCGCCGCGCGAACGCCGTCCTCGAGCTGGAGATCGACGGCAAGAGCCACCTGACCCTGGTCAAGGACGTTCAGAAGGATCCCTTCCTGCAGATCATCGAGCACCTCGACCTCATCGTCATCCGCAAGGGTGAGAAGGTCCAGGTCGAGGTTTCCGTGCACGTGACCGGCGAGCCGGCTCCCGGAATGGTCGCCGATCTGGACACCAAGACCCTGCTGCTCGAGGTCGAGGCCATCAACATCCCGCAGAACCTCCCGCTCTCCATCGAGGGCCTCGAGGACGGCGCGCAGATTCACGCGAAGGACGTCGAGATCCCCGAGGGTGCCACGCTCATCTCCGACGAAGACGCCGTCGTCGTGTCCGTGCACCTGCCGGTCCTCGAGGAAGAAGAGGAAGAGGAAGAAGAAGAGGGTACCGAGGGCGCCGAGGGCGAAGCCGAGGCCGCTCCCGCCGAGTAGTCATCCCCTTCTGGTTTCGTCGTAAGCGGAGGATTCCCCTGGACGAGAATCTCTGGCTCGTAGTCGGGCTCGGTAACCCCGGGCCCGACTACGCCGGAAACCGGCATAACGTCGGCCACATGGTGGTCGACGTGCTTGCCGATCGGCTCCAGAGCAGATTTCGGGGCCACAAGACCAATTCGGCCGTCGCCGAGGGACGCAGTTTCCCCGGCGGCCCGAAGCTTGTGCTCGCCAAACCGAATACGTTCATGAACGTGTCCGGCGGGCCCGTCGCGGCGCTGCTGCGCTTCTATTCCCTGCAGCCGTCCCACCTGATCGTCGTGCACGACGACCTCGACCTTCCCTTCGACACCCTGAAGATCAAGGTCGGCGGCGGCCACGGCGGCCACAACGGGTTGCGGGACATCATCGCCGCCACGGGAACGAACGACTTCGTGCGCATCCGGGCCGGCATCGGTCGTCCTCCCGGCCGGCAGCCCGCGGCCGATTTCGTGCTGCACGACTTCGCCTCGACCGAACGCGCCAACCTGCCCATCCTGCTCACGGATGCCGCCGACGCGATCGAGCTGATCGCCGCGGAGGGCGTCGTCGCCGCCCAGCAGAAGGTGCACGCGCCCTGACCGGCCCCGGATAGTTCCCGTTCCGGTCGAGAGTGACCGGCAGAACGGGCACTCTCGACCGGAACGGGAACAGCCGCGGCTCCCGGGTGGCCCGGATACCCCGGGCGGCGCTCAGCCGGGTTGCGTAGACTCGTCTGGTGACTCTTCAGGGCTTAATTGCCACACTTTCGCGCGCCTCCACATTCGACAACGCCCTCGCCTTCGCGAACCGGGACGTTGATTTTTCCCTCACCGAGGGCCTTCGCGCGCCCCTGGTCGCGGCGCTGCTCGAGCAGCGCGTGCGGCTGGACAAGGCGCCTGCCCTGCTCGTGATCACCGCCACCGGCCGTGAGTCCGAGTCGCTGCACGAGAACCTGGCCTGCTTCGCCGCCGACGCGGAGATCATCGACTTCCCGGCCTGGGAGACCCTCCCGCACGAACGGCTCAGTCCCAGCGCCGAAATCGTCGGAAAGCGCCTGCACGCCCTGCGACGGATGCGGGAGTGGGAGGAGAGCGACGCGGCCACCCGGCACCCCCTGGTCGTGATCGCTTCGGTGCGCGCCGCGCTGCAGCCGGTAGCGGACAACCTCACCGACTACGAGCCGATCGACCTGAGCGTCGGCCAGCGCGGCCACGACCTGAGCGCGATCGCGCTGCAGCTCGTCAACGTCGCCTACGCGCGGGTGGACATGGTCACCCGGCGCGGCGAATTCGCCGTGCGCGGCGGCATCCTCGACGTCTTCCCGCCGGTGGCCCCGCACCCCTACCGGGTCGAGTTCTTCGGCGACGAGGTCGAACAGATCCGGGCGTTCTCGGTGGCCGACCAGCGTTCCCTGCCCGACCCGGTCGCGTCGGTCAGCCTGCCGCCGAGCCGCGAACTGCTGCTCAGCCCCGCCGTGCGCCAGCGCGCCCGGGAGATGCAGCACGAGTTCCCGAGCCTGTCCGGCCTGCTCGCCAAGATCGCGGAGGGCATCCCGGTCGAGGGCATGGAGAGCCTCGCCCCGGCCCTGGTTGACCGGCTCGTGCCGATCACCCACTACCTCCCCAGGGAGGCGGCCGTGGCCGTCATCTCGCCCGAGCGGGTCGCGTCGCGGGCGATCAGCCTGGCCGAGACCAACCGGGAGTTCCTCGGGGCAGCCTGGAGCGCCGCGACCGCCGGCGCCGAGGCGCCGATCGACCTTGAATCGGGTGACTTCCTCACCCTCGGCCGGCTCCGCGAATCGGTGAAGTTCAGCGCGCCGGGCGCCCCGGCCTCCGCGCACGTGTGGTGGACCCTCAGTTCCTTCCAGGCGGCGCCGACGGATGCCCCGGTGCTGCCCGAACACCGCGAAATCGACGACCTGCTCACCGTGCGGGTCGAGGGTGACGCCGTTCCGAGCTTCCAAGGCAGCGTGGAGGGTGCCGTCGGCCACCTCGCCGAACGGCTGAAGGCGGGCTGGACCGTGGGCATCGTCGCCCAGGGTGCCGGGCTAGTCGAACGCGCCGCGGACGTCCTGGCCGAACACGAACTCCCGGCCCGGTCGGTCGCGGAGTGGCCCGCCGACCCCGAACCCGGCATCGCGTACCTGCTGAAGGCATCCGTCGATCACGGTTTCGAACTGCCGGAGACCAAATTCGCGCTGGTCAGCGAATCCGAGTTCTACGGCCGCACCGTCGGCTACGACGCCCGTCAGGTGAAGAAGCTCGCCAGCCGGCGCAAAAACGTCGTCGACCCGCTGCAGCTGAAGGCCGGGGACCACGTCGTGCACCAGACGCACGGTATCGGCCGGTTCATCGAACTCACCCAGCGCGAGGTGTCCAGCGGCGGGCGCAACCCGGTGAAGACCAAGCGCGAATACCTCGTGCTCGAGTACGCCCCCTCCAAGCGCGGTCACCCGGGCGACAAACTGTTCGTGCCCACCGACCAGCTCGACCTGGTCAGCCGTTACGTCGGCGGCGAGGCGCCCGCGCTGAGCAAGATGGGCGGCAGCGACTGGTCCGCCGCGAAGACCAAGGCGCGCCGTGCCGTGCGGGACATCGCCGTGGAGCTGGTCAAGCTCTACTCGGCACGGATGGCCAGCAAGGGTCACGCTTTCGGACCGGACACCCCCTGGCAGCGCGAGCTGGAGGAGGCGTTCCCGTTCGCGGAGACGCCCGACCAGCTCACCACCATCGACGAGGTCAAGGCCGACATGGAACGGCCCATCCCGATGGACCGGCTGCTCTCCGGCGACGTCGGCTTCGGCAAGACCGAGGTGGCCGTGCGCGCCGCGTTCAAAGCCATCCAGGACGGCAAGCAGGTCGTGATGCTCGTGCCGACGACCCTGCTCGTTCGCCAGCACATGGAGACGTTCCAGGAGCGTTTCGCCGGGTTCCCGGTGCACCTGCGCGCCCTGAGCCGGTTCCAGACCGAGAAGGAATCCCGGGAGACCATCGCCGGGATGCTCGACGGAACTGTCGACCTGGTCATCGGGACGCACCGGCTCCTGTCCGACTCCATCGTGTTCAAGGACCTCGGCCTCGTCATCATCGACGAGGAGCAGCGCTTCGGAGTGGAGCACAAGGACGCGCTGAAGAAGCTCAAGACCAACGTGGACATCCTCGCGATGAGCGCCACGCCCATCCCGCGCACCCTCGAGATGGCGGTCACCGGCATCCGGGAGATGTCGACCCTGGCCACCCCGCCGGAGGACCGGCACCCGATCCTCACATTCGTCGGCCCGTACTCCGACCGCCAGGTGGCCGCGGCCATCCGGCGCGAGCTGCTGCGGGAGGGACAGATCTTCGTCGTGCACAACCGGGTATCGAGCATCAACAGGGTCGCCGCCCAGTTGGCCGAGCTGGTGCCGGAGGCCCGGATCGCGGTCGCCCACGGCCAGCTGCCGGAGGCCCAGCTCGAGCAGGTCGTCGTGGATTTCTGGGAGCGCAAGTTCGACCTGCTCGTCTCGACCACGATCATCGAGACCGGCCTCGACATCGCCAATGCGAACACGATCATCATCGACCGGGCCGACAAGTTCGGGCTCAGCCAGCTGCACCAGCTGCGCGGGCGGGTCGGCCGCGGCCGCGAGCGCGCCTACGCCTACTTCCTCTACGACGAGAACAAGCCCCTGACCGAGATCGCGCACGACCGGCTGGCCACGATCGCGGCGAACAACGAGCTGGGCGCCGGCATGCAGGTCGCGCTGAAAGACCTTGAGATCCGCGGCGCCGGCAACCTGCTCGGCGGCGAACAGGCCGGCCACATCGCCGGCGTTGGCTTCGACCTCTACCTGCGGATGATCGGGGAAGCCGTCAGCACGTTCCGCGGCGACGTCGCCGCGGGGCAGACCGAGCTGCGGCTGGAGCTGCCCGTCGACGCGCACATCCCCGAGGACTACGTCGACAGCGAGCGGCTGCGCCTGGAGGCCTACCAGAAGCTCTCGGCGGCCAGCGCCCCCACGGCCGCGAAGGACCAGATCGATCTGGTGCTGGACGAGCTCACCGACCGTTACGGCGAGCCGCCGCAGCCGGTGCAGAACCTGGTCCTGGTGTCCCGGTTGCGCTGGCTGGCCCAGCAGGCCGGCCTGGGCGAGGTCGTGGCGATGGGGTCGAACCTGCGGGTGTCGCCGGCGAACCTCGCCGACTCGATGCAGGTGCGCCTGCAACGGATGTACCCGGGCTCGCGCTACTTCACCCAGAACGGGTCGATGACGGTGCCCATGCCGCGCATCAACGGCGAACCGCTGGGCGACGCCGCGCTGATCGCGTGGGCCGGGTCGCTGCTGGACGCGCTCTTCCCCCGCCCCGTGGACACGGTCGCCTAACCCGAGGTCACCTGCCCGCCCCGGTGGCCCACCCCGGCCGAGCCGGCCCGAACGAATTCGACGGAGATATTGCTCGGATCGGCCCTCAACGTTCTCCCAGAGCGGTTTTAACGGAGATTCTCCGTCGAATTGGTTCAGCGCGGCCCGTGGTCCGGCGTTCGGGGCGTCCGGCCGGGACACGGGCGGGTTCAGGCCTCTGTTCCGGCAAGTCGAGGCGATTAGAGTTGTCGCGTGACCCCTTCAGGAATGCCCACAGGACCAGAAGGCGCATCGAGCCTGGACGAGCTCGTGCGCGTGGTCGCCCATCTGCGCGCGCCCGGCGGCTGCCCCTGGGACGGGGAGCAGACCCACGAGTCCCTCGTGCAGTACCTGATCGAGGAGAGCCACGAACTGATCGAGGCGATCGAATCCGGCACCCGGGAGGAGCTGCTCGAGGAACTCGGCGACGTGCTGTACCAGGTGATCTTCCACGCCGACCTCGCGGCGCACACGCGCGGCGAAGACTTCGACATCCAGGATGTCGCGGCGCACATGACCGCAAAGATGGTGGGGCGCCATCCGCACGTCTTCGGGGACGCCACCCTCGAGACGGCCGCCGACGTCTCCCTCGCCTGGGACGACTTCAAGGCCGCAGAGAAACCGCACCGCACCAGCGTGCTCGACGGGATCCCGCAGGGGATGCCCGCGCTCGCGCTCGCGGACAAGGTGCTGGGGCGCGCGCAGAAGATCGGGCTGCTCGGCAGCGAGGCGGCCTTCCCGCTGCCGATGGAAAGCGAGGACGAACTCGGGCCGCTCCTGCTCGCGATCGTCGCGGCGGCGAAGGCCAACGGGCTCGACTCCGAGCGTGCCCTGCGCAGCGCCCTCCGGGGGCTGCAGGACGAGATCCGCGCCGCCGAAGCCGAGAGCGCCGGTGCGGGCTCCGGCTCCGACGTGTCCGGATCCGATTTCTCCGACGCCGGAATCATCGGCCTGCCCGCTGCGCCTGACTGAGCAGACCTGCCGGATCCCTCGATCCGCGGGTACCGTCAGAGCATGATCCAGTCCACTTTCAACGAGCTTCTCTCCGCCCAGATCGGCAACGAATTCGCCGCCTCGCAGCAGTATCTCGCGATCGCGGTGTGGTTCGACAACCAGGCTCTGCCCCGGCTGGCCGCCCACTTCTACGCCCGGTCGATCGAAGAGCGCAACCACGCCATGATGCTCGTGCAGTACCGCCTCGACCGGGGCCTGGGCGTCGTCATCCCCGGCATTCCCGCCGTGCGGAACGACTTCACTCTCGTGATCGAGCCGATCGCACTCGCGCTCGCTCAGGAGAAGCAGGTCACCGCGCAGATCGAGGCCCTGTTCCGAGCGGCCCGGGCCGACGGCGACGCGCTCGGCGAGCAGGCGATGCTCTGGTTCCTCAAGGAACAGGTGGAAGAGGTGGCATCGATGTCCACCCTGCTGACCATCGCCCAGAGGGCCGGCGACAACCCCTTCGACATCGAGGACCACATCGCCCGGGAGACCGTGACCGGCGCTCCGGCCGACACCGACGCCCCCGCCGCGGCGGGCGGCGCGCTCTAGCCTTCGTCCACCGTCCTCGCTTGCGCCGAGATGGCCCGGTGCGGTGGCGATTCTCGGCCGAAACAGCGACGGTGGGCGCACAGGAGGCGTTGCCGGGCCCGGGCGGCGAGGCCGGAACTGACACAATTGGGGCTATGGCAACACCAGTGACCCCACCCCGCGGCATGCGCGACTTCCTCCCGGCCGACAAAGCCTCCCGGGAGCACGCCCTGGCCGTGATCCGGCACAGCTTCACCGCGCACGGCTTCGACGAGATCGAGACCCCGGTGATGGAGGACTCCGCCCGGCTGCACTCCGGCCTCGGCGGCGACAACGAGAAACTCGCCTTCGCGGTGATGAAGCGCGGCCTCAAGCCCACGGATGTCGCGGCCGCCGCCGAATCCGGCGACCTGCTCGCGCTGGCCGACCTGGGCCTCCGATTCGACCTCACCGTGCCCCTGGCCCGGTTCTACGCCACCCACCGCTCGGAACTGCCGACCGTGTTCCGCTCGATCCAGATCGCGCCGGTCTGGCGGGCCGAACGGCCGCAGAAGGGTCGCTACCGCCAGTTCGTGCAGTGCGACATCGACATCATCGGCGAGGCCGGCATGCTCGCCGAGATCGAGCTGATCACCGCCACCAGCGCCGCGCTCGACGCGCTCGGCCTGACCGGCTGCTCGATCCGCATCAACGACCGCCGCATTCTCGCTGCCCTGCTCGCGCACTGGAACGTTCCGGCGGACCTGAGCGAGCGCGCCCTGATCACCATCGACAAGCTGGACAAGATCGGCGTCGACGGCGTCGTCGCCGAACTGGGCAGCCTGGGCCTTGTCACCGCCGGAATCGCCGAGACGCTGACCGCTCTCGGGGACGCCGGCTGGGACGCGGCCGAGCCGGTCGCCCCGGCCTGGCTCGATCAGGATGCCTACGGCGACCTGCTCGCCCTCCGTGCCGCGATGCCGGGGGTGCGACTCGACTTCGACCCCACCCTCGTGCGCGGGATGGGGTACTACACCGGCACCATCTTCGAGATCTCGCACCCCACGCTCGGGTACTCGCTCGGCGGCGGCGGCCGGTACGACGGCATGATCGGCCGCTTCCTCGGCACCGATGTGCCCGCCTGCGGCTTCTCGATCGGCTTCGAGCGCATCGTCGACCTGCTCGGTGCGGACGCGGCATCCGTGGAGACGTCGGTCGTCCTGGTGTACGACAAGGGAACAGACCCGGCCCGGCTGGTGGCGCTCAAGCAAACCCTGGTCGCCGAGGGCCTCCGGGTGCGCCTGGAACAGCGCACGAAGAACGTGAAGGCCCTGCTGGAACGCGCGGCTGCCGGCGGTTACGGGCGTTACGCCTTCGTCGCCGCGGCAACCGAGGACGTGGCGGCGCTGGACTTTCGTCCACTCGCCGGCTGAGCCCAGTCGCTAGACTGTTATTGGATTGGAATACGGCGCTGTTTTCCCTGATCCCTCCAGACCAACACCCCAACAATTAAAAAACATAGGAAACAGGAGATAGCTGTGGCTCTCATTGAGGCAGTAGTAGCACGCGAGATTCTTGACTCCCGAGGCAACCCGACCGTCGAGGTCGAGGTATTGCTTGATGACGGTTCGGTCAGCCGCGCCGCCGTTCCGTCCGGCGCATCGACTGGTGCGTTCGAGGCTTACGAGCTGCACGACGGCGACAAGTCACGTTATTTGGGCAAGGGCGTGCTGAAGGCCGTTGACGCCGTCATCGACGAGCTCGGCCCGGCAGTCGAGGACCTCGACGCCAGCGACCAGCGCATCGTCGACGCCGTCCTGAACGAGACCGACGGCACCGACAACAAGCACCGCGTCGGCGCCAACGCCATCCTCGGCGTCAGCCTGGCAGTCGCCAAGGCCGCCGCCACCTCGGCCGGCCTGCCCCTGTTCCGCTACCTCGGTGGCCCGAACGCGCACACCCTTCCGGTCCCGATGATGAACATCATCAACGGCGGCTCCCACGCCGACAACGACGTGGACATCCAGGAATTCATGGTCGTACCGCTCGGCGCCGAGTCCTTCGCCGAGGGCCTCCGCTGGGGCACCGAGACCTACCACGCCCTCAAGGCGCTGCTCAAGTCCAAGGGCCTCTCCACCGGCCTCGGCGACGAGGGTGGCTTCGCCCCCAACCTGCCGAGCAACCGCGCGGCCCTCGACCTGATCGTCGAAGCCATCCAGAACGCCGGCTACACCCCCGGCAAGGACATCGGGCTTGCGCTCGACTGCGCCGCCTCCGAGTTCTACAAGGACGGCGTCTACCACTTCGAGGGCAAGGAACTCACCGCCCAGGAGCTGTCCGCGTACTACGTCGAGCTCGTCGCGGCCTACCCGCTCGTCTCGATCGAAGACCCGCTCGAGGAGGACGACTGGGACGGCTACGTGCACCTCACCGCCGAACTCGGCGACAAGGTCCAGATCGTCGGAGACGACCTGTTCGTGACCAACCCGGTGCGTCTGGCCAAGGGCCTGGCCCTCGGCACGGCGAACTCGATCCTGGTCAAGGTCAACCAGATCGGCACCCTCACCGAGACGCTCGACGCGGTTTCCCTCGCCCAGCGTGCCGGTTACACCACCGTCATCTCCCACCGCTCCGGTGAGACCGAAGACACCTTCATCGCCGACCTCGCGGTCGCGACGGATGCCGGCCAGATCAAGACCGGAGCGCCTGCTCGCAGCGAGCGCGTCGCAAAGTACAATCAGCTTCTGAGGATTGAAGAAGAGCTGGGCGAGGCCGCAGTGTACGCGGGCCGTTCCGCTTTCCCGCGGTTCAAGGCGTAGTCTGCCCGGAGCTCTCGAAGCGCGGGTTGATCCCCGCGCTTCGAGAGCTCCATTTTTTTGTCCCACTGCAATTAGGGTTCCAGTGCGGGGCCGCCCCGCACCCGGAGTCAGCGAAAGGAGTTGCCATGGCCAGGAAACGCGCCGAACGGCGGCCCGTCGCGCTCGCCTCCACGGACAACTTCGCAGACACCATCGCCGGCAACTGGCTGCACGGCCTCCGGCTGTCCGGGTTCTCGCTCGTGATGATGGGTCTGCTGATCATGGCCGTCATCGTGCTCGCGCCGGGCATCCGCACCTACGCCGACCAGAGGCAGCAGATCGACCGGCTGACGGCCGCCGTCACCCAGCAGCAGGGTGACGTGGAACAGCTCAAGTCCGAACGCGAGCGGTGGAACGACCGCACCTACGTCACCACCCAGGCCCGCGACCGGCTGTCCTATGTGCTGCCCGGCGACGTCAGCTTCCTCGTCATCAACGACCTGGCCCTGCCCGTCGCCGGCGAGGCGGCCGTCCCGGTCGCCAGCCCCACCATCCAAACCACCAACGTCGATTGGCTGTCCTCCATGTTCGCCTCCGCAATGACGGCCGGCCTGGCACCCGAGGCCGCACAGTGACCCGGCCTCCCTTCGCGCCGGTCACCGCCGCCGACATCATGATTGTGTCGGCCCAGTTGGGCCGGCCCGCCCGCGACGTCATCGGCATCCCCGCGCGCTGTGTCTGCGGCGCCCCGACCGTCGTCGCCACCGCGCCCCGGCTGGCCGACGGTACGCCGTTCCCGACCCTGTACTACCTGACCCATCCCGCCGCCACCGCGGCCCTCTCGTTCCTCGAGGCCACCCAGGTGATGAACGAGTACAACCAGCTGCTGGCCGACGACGCCGAAGTGCGCGCCCGGTACCGCCGCGCCCACGACAGCTTCCTGGCCGACCGGGAGACCGTCGGCACGGTGCCCGAGATCGCCGGGATCTCCTCCGGCGGCATGCCCGACCGGGTCAAGTGCCTGCACGCGCTGGCCGCCCATGCGCTGGCGGCCGGACCCGGCACCAACCCGATCGGTGACCTGGCCCTGGCCCGGGCGGCCTGGATGCCGGACGTCTGCGAGTGCCTGGACTATTCGTCGGCCGACGAGTGAGGGCGGCCTGGCGGCGCATCGGCCTGGCCGTCGGCCTCTGCCTCACCGTGTCGGTGGGCGGGGCGGCCCTGGCCCCGGCGGTGCCCGCCTTCGCTGAGAACACGCAGGTGCGCGACCTGGAGTACTGGCTGAACGACTACGGGTTCACCGAGGCCTGGAAGACGACCCGCGGCGCCGGCGTGAAGGTGGCCGTGATCGACACCGGCGTCGACGCCGGCGTCGCCGAACTGGCCGGCGCCGTCGTCGGCGGCACGGATGTCTCCGGCCTCGGCTCCGCCAACGGTCAGACTCCGATCGGAGACGGCAGCGAGCACGGCACCCTGGTGGCGTCCCTGCTGGCCGGCCGTGGCACGGGCGCCAATTCCGGGGTCATGGGAGTCGCGCCCGAGGCCTCGATCCTCGCCGTCTCGGTGGCGTTCGGCACCACCGGAGCGACCCTCAGCAACGACGACCAGATCGCCGCCGGCATCCGCTGGGCCGTCGACAACGGGGCCGACGTCATCAATATGTCGCTCACCCGCAACACGCTGGACTGGCCGCCGAGCTGGGATGACGCGTTCCTCTACGCCTTCGAACACGACGTCGTCGTCGTGGCCGCAGCCGGGAACCGGGGCAGCGGCACCACCGAGGTCGGCGCCCCCGCGACGATCCCCGGGGTGCTGACGGTCGCGGGCGTCGACCGCAGCAAGGGCGCGAGCTTCGACGCGTCCTCGCAGGGCATCACCATCTCCGTCGCCGCGCCGAGCGAGCAGCTCGTCGGGGTGGTTCCCGGTGGAGGGTACGTGCAGTGGAACGGCACCAGCGCGGCCGCTCCCATCGTCTCCGGCCTGGTTGCGCTCGTACGCGCCGCCTATCCCCGGCTCGACGCGGCCGGGGTCATGAACCGGGTCATCGCCACGGCGAACCCGAACGGGCACTCGGTGCCCAGCCCGATCTACGGCAACGGCCTGATCGACGCCGCGGCGGCCGTCACTGCATCCGTGCCGACCGGGACGACGGCGGAACCGGCGGCCCTGCTGGAGGAATGGATCCGGGTGCACCGCCGCGCGGACACCGAGCTGGCGCCCGCGCCGCAGCCCACCGCGCAGGCGCCCGTCGCGCCGGCGGAGGACCCCGCTCTGCCCGGCGCCAGCGTCGTCGCCGCGTGGCTGCCCAGCCCGCTCACCGTCACCTATATCAGCGTGCCGCTCATGGTGCTGGTCGGGTTTGGTACTCTAGTAACGCTGTTCGGCATCGGGGCCACTCGGCACATCAAGCGAATACGATCAAAACGGTAAGTTTTCGCGCATCCAAACAATGTAGGAGGACTTCCATCGTGCCCAGAATTTTGATTGTCGGTGGCGGCTACGCGGGTTTCTACACCGCTTGGAAGCTCGAGAAGTGGCTGCGCGCCGGCGAGGCCGAGGTCACCATGGTCGACCCCCTCCCGTACATGACGTACCAGCCGTTCCTGCCCGAGGTCGCCGCCGGTTCCATCGAGGCGCGGCACGCCGTCGTGGCGCACCGCCGCCACCTCAAAAAGACGAACGTGCTCACGGCCAAGGTCACGCACATCGACCACGCCACGAAGACGGCGACCATCACGCCGCCGATCGGCGAGCCGTGGGAATTCGTCTATGACATCGTCGTCGTCACGGCGGGCGCCGTCTCCCGCACCTTCCCGATCCCGGGCGTCGCCGACCAGGCCATCGGCCTGAAGACCATCGAGGAAGCCGTCGCCATCCGCGACCGCGTGCTCACCAACTTCGACAAGGCAGCACTGCTTCCCGCCGGTCCCGAGCGCGACCGCCTGCTCACCTTCGTCGTCATCGGCGGTGGCTTCGCCGGCATCGAGGTGTTCGCCGAGCTGCGCTCCTTCGCCACCTCGCTGCTGAAGTCGTACCCGCAGATCGGTTTCGACGACACCCACTTCCACCTGATCGAGGCCATGGGGCGCATCATGCCCGAGGTTTCGCTGAAGACGAGCCTCTGGGTGATCAAGGACCTCGATCAGCGCGGCGCGCAGATCCACCTCAACACGCAGCTGACCAGCGCGGTCGACGGCAAGATCGAACTCTCCACCGGAGAGAGCTTCGAAACCGACCTGATCGTCTGGACCGCGGGCGTCATGGCCAACCCGGCCGTCGTGCGCCACACCGACCTCCCGATCGAGGAGCGCGGCCGCCTGCAGGTGCGCCCCGACCTGCGCGTCGGCACCGAGGACGAGATCATCGCCGACGCCTGGGGCGCCGGCGACATCACCGCCGTGCCCGACCTCAGCGGCGGGGGAGTGGGCGGCTTCTGCGTGCCCAACGCCCAGCACGCGGTCCGCCAGGGCAAGCTCCTCGCGAAGAACATCGTCGCGGTGCTGCGAGGCGAAGGCCCCAAGGAATACCTGCACAAGAACCTCGGCGCCGTCGCCGGCCTCGGGATCGGCACCGGCGTGTTCCAGTCCGGCAAGTTCGCGATGACGGGTCTGCTGGCCTGGTTCGCGCACCGCGGCTACCACGGCCTGGCCATGCCGAGCTGGGAGCGCAAGCTGCGCGTCGTCTGGGGCTGGGTGAACAACTTCTTCCTCGGCCGCGACATCGTCTCCCTGGCCGCGCTGGAGCACCCGCGCGCCGCGTTCGAGGAGTTCGCCTCCCGTCCGAAGCCGGCCTCCGACGCCGCAGCTCCGGCAAAGGCCCCGGCCTCCGCTGCCGCTGCCGCGAAGTCCAGCACCACGGTGCCGGCGACCAAGGCCGCGCCGACCGCGCCGACCGCGCGGACTCCCCGCGCGCCGCGGAAGACCGCGGCGAAGCCGGCGGCGACGACCGCCGTCGCAACGGATGCTGCCGTCGCCGACGCGGAGACCGTCGCCGCCAAGTAACACCGGAGGCTCCGGCAGCACCTACGCTTGAAGCGTTCGGGAAATCCCGAACGCGCCCCCGTAGCCCAATGGCAGAGGCAGACGACTTAAAATCGTCACAGTCTGGGTTCGACCCCCAGCGGGGGCACATCTTCGTGGACTTCGGCTCCGCTCCGCCAGAAAAATCCCTGACCATCGGGCCCCCTTCGGCCCTTTCCGGGCCGGTTCCGTCGCGCTACCATCTGGCAGTGAATGTGGGCCGCGGGCACCTGACTCAGGGTCGAACCGACAAAGCAGCATCACCGGCAGCCATTCGGCGGTCGGATTAGCCCGACCGCGATCCAATTCCCTGACCAAAAAGACAGATCATGGATTTTTTGTCGAACATCTGGGACTTCATCTGGTTCTTCTTCTTCTGGACGTTCGCCTTCATCGCCTACCTGATGGTGCTGTTTTCGATCGTCGCAGACATCTTCCGTGATCATGAACTCAACGGGTGGGCGAAAGCGGCCTGGATCCTGTTCCTCGTCTTCGTGCCCTTCCTGACCGCGTTGGTCTACCTGATCGCACGCGGCAAGGGCATGGCCGAACGGCAGATGCGCGATTCGCGTCGCGCGCAGCAGGCCACGGACGACTACGTGCGCTCGGTCGCCGGGGCGACGGCGACTTCGGCCGACGAGATCGCGAAAGCAAAAGCCCTCCTCGACAGCGGCACCATCACGCCTGAAGAGTACGCGGCGCTCAAGGCCAAGGCGATGAAGTAGCGGCAGCGCCGCTCACCTCACCACCCCGGCACCACCCCCGGCGGGACCACGTGGCAACCCCACGTGGTCCCGCCGTTCTTCGACGTCAGGCCAGGTGGTCCAGGTAGCGCAGGATGATCCCCTCGCGCAGCGCCCAGGGCGACACTTCGAGTTCCGCCACCCGGAACGCGGCCATCGCCGCGCTGAGCACGATGCCGCCGGCCACGATCTGGAAGGTGCGGTCGGCCGTGATCCCGGGCAGTGCCGGGCGGGCTTCGGCCGGAATACGCGCCAGTCGCGGCACCCAGTCGTCCAGTTGCGACCGGCTCAGCCGCATCCGTTCGCCGGACCCGACCCCGTCGGACGTGGACCCGGCCAGTTTGGCGAGGGAGCGGATGGTCTTCGACGAGCCCACCACATGGTGCGGGATCCGGCGGCCCGCGAACGCGTCCAGCGCCTCCGCGAGCACGGCGTCCGCGTGGTCGCGGAGAGCGGAGACCTGCTCGGGACGCGGCGGGTCGTCGTGCAGGAAACCGACCGTGGAACGGCCGGCCCCCAGCGGGAGCGAGAGCGCGACCGTGGGGATTTCGTTCGCGCCGGTCGCGATTTCGAGGGAGCCGCCGCCGATGTCGAAGAGCAGGATGTCCCGGGCCGACCAGCCGTACCAGCGACGCACGGCCAGGAAGGTCAGGCGGGCCTCATCTTCGCCGGACAGCACCTGGAGGGCGACCCCGGTTTCCCGTTCGACCCGGGCGAGCAGCTCGGGCCCGTTCGTGGCCTCGCGGAGTGCGGAGGTGGCGAATGGCAGCAGATCGTCGACGTGGTGGCGGCGGGCGACCTCCGCGGCGTTCCGCACGGCGTCGAGCACCGCGGTGCAGCCCTCGTCAGTGATGGCCCCCTCGGGGGTGAGGTAGCGCATCAGGCGCAGCACGGCCTTGTCGGACGCCATCGGCACCGGCGGGGCGCCTTCGTGCGCGTCGACGACCAGCAGGTGGACGGTATTCGAACCGACGTCAAGAACTCCGAGGCGCACGCTCTGACGATAGCGTGCGCCGCGCCGGTGTGCGCGCCACCCGACCCCGCCCCTGAACGAATTCGACGGAGATTCTGCCGGAAACGGGTACAAACACGCCGCATCCGTGTTTTTAGAGCAGTATCTCCGTCGAATTGGTTCGCGCCGGGCGCGGGATGGGGGCTCGGGAGGGGGGACGCGGAGGGGGATGGCGGCGCGGGGATCGGCTAGCTCGGGGTCAGGGTGCCGTCGACCATGGTGTGCACCGCACTCATCAGCGGGAGCAGACGCTGGTCGTGGGTGACCAGCACCGTGGCGGTGTCGTGTTCGGCGGTGAGCCGCAGGATCAGGGCGAGGATCTCCGAGCCGCGCTCCTGGTCGAGCGCGCTCGTGGGTTCGTCGACGACCAGCACGGACGGTTCGTTCATCAGCGCCCGGGCGATCTCGACCCGCTGGCGCTGCCCGCCCGAGAGTTGCGCCGGACGCTTGCCGGCCTGGTCGGCCAGGCCGACGGCAGTCAACAGCTCGAGAGCACGGATGCGCGCCCGCCCCCGGCCGCGGGCACCGCCCCGGCGGCCGTCGAGCTCGCCCATCACGACGAGCTGCTCCGCGGCCGTCAGCGCGGGCAGCAGGATCGGCTGCTGGAAGATGATGCCGAGCCGGTCCCGCCGGAGATCCGCCTTCTCGGCGAGCGTCAGCGCGGTCGCGTCGACGCCCCCGATCAGCACCGAGCCCGTGTCGGGTGTGACCAGGGTCGAGGCCACCGCCAGAAGGCTGGACTTGCCGGAGCCGGACGGGCCGGTGATCCCGACGACGGTGCCCGGCGCCACGGTGAGGGTGACGTTGTCGACCGCGGTGATGCGGTTGCCGCCGTCCGGGTAGGTGAGGGTGATGTGGTCGAGCTGGATCATCGGTTGCTCCCGAGGGCGGTGAGGGGGTCGGCGGTGGTGACGGAACGGAGGGCGAACGCGGCCCCGGCCAGGCCGAGGGCGATCATGGCGGCGCCCGGCAGCAGGGTCGTCAGCGGGCTGAGGATGAACGGCAGCACCGGCCCGGCGAGGGCCCCGAGCAGGGCGGTCAGGCCGATGCCGGTCCCCACCCCCACGATCAGCACGACGGATGCCTGGCCGAGCGCATCCCCGATCAGCATGCGGTTCGATGCGCCGAGGGCCTTCAGCACGGCCACATCGGGTTGGCGCTGGATGCTCCAGACAGTGAAGAACGCGCCGACGACCAGCGCGGAAATGCCGAACAGCATCCCCACCATCAGCAGCAGCGAACCGATCTCGGAGCGGAACGCCTCCAACGCCGTCAGGGACTGGAGCACCCCGGCCGAGGACGTGCCGGTCGCGCTGTCCGCGGCGGCGAAGTCCAGCCCGGGCGCGGTCACGGCCAGGACGGTCGCGTAGGCATCCGGGGTGCCGGTGGCGGCGGCCGCCCGCTGCCAATCCGCCAGCGGAAGCCAGACGACGGGCGTGTGCGAGTACCAGGTGTCGGCCGTGACGGAATCGTCGGTGAAGGCCGAGCCGGCCAGCTCCATGCTGTCGCCGGCCCGCACGTCCAGTTCCTCGGCGGCGGTGGCCGGCAAGGTCAGGCGCCCGGCGCTCGACGGAACCGGCCCGAGCCCGGCTTCGGCGCCGAAGAGCGCGACGCTGGTCTGGTTCGCCCCGGCGGTGAGCCGCAGCCGGCTGATCCCGAGCGGGGTCACCGTGTCGACGCCGGGCCGGGCGCCCCACGCCTCGGCCTCGGCGCCGGTCACGGCGGAATCGGAATAGCTGAGCGGGGCGTCGTCCGCCGAAGCGGAGAACACGATCCGGTCGGCGTCGAGCCCCGCGATGGCCGAGATGTTCTGGTCGGCCAGGCCACCGGTCAGGCCGGAGAGGAATCCGACCAGCAGGGTGATCAGGGTGACCACCGTGCCGATCAGCAGGAATCTCCCGCGGGCAAATCTAAGATCGCGCCATGCAACGAACACTGTCAAACTCCTTGATCGATCGAGCGGTAGAGTGTGCGGGGCCGGCCGACAGGCTTGCCCCGCACACTCTTCACTCTCCCCGCCGGGCCGCGGCCGGTCATCGTGCATGCGGGTGTTCTTCGGCGGCTCAAGGTGGAGGTCCCGTTCCACCTTTCGGAGGATGCCGCGGGGCGCTCGGCCGCGTAGCCTGAAAGGGTGATCTTCGCGTGATCGAGCCCACTGGCTCCGCCCTCAACCCCGTCTTCGTCGGGCTCCGGATCGGCCTGCACGCCCTCGTGGCGGGGCTGGTCGCCCTCTGCGTCGTCTCCTCCCTCGCGGCCGGGTCGCCGTCGGCCGCGATCATCGCCGGCCTGGCGGCGCTCTTCCTCGGCACCTACGCGGTGGGCGCCTGGGTCGGTCGCAGCCGAACGGCATCCCGATGGGCCGGGGCCCGGCTCGGCCTGCTCAGCCTGGAATGGGTCGTCCTGGCCGGGCTGAATGCCGAGGCGATCTACCTCGTCTTCCCGCTGTTCTTCCTCTTCCTGCACTTCCTGCCCGGGTGGTGCGGACCGGTCGCGGTCGCCGTCGCGACCGTCGCGGCGGTCTTCGCGGTCGGCGCGCACCGCGGTTTCAGCCCCGCGGGCGCCGTCGGGCCGCTGATCGGAGCCGCGTTGGCGGTCGCAATCGCCCTGGCCTACCGCTCTCTGGCCCGGGAAGCCGCCGAGCGGGAGGACCTGATCCGCGAGCTGCGGGAGACGCGCGGGCAGCTGGCCGCCGCCGAACGGACCGCCGGGGTGCAGGGCGAACGGGGTCGCCTGGCCCGGGAAATCCACGACACAGTGTCCCAGTCGCTGTCGAGCATCGTGATGCTCCTCCACGCCGCCGAGCGCTCCGGCGACGCCGAGACCTCGCTGCAACGGATGCGCCAGGCTCGGGACGCCGCCGGGCAGACGCTGGCGGAGACCCGGCAGTTCATCGACGAGCTGTCCCCGCCGGCACTGCGCGGCTCGACCCTGGTCGAGGCCCTGCACCGGCTGGCGACCCAGACCGGCGCGACCAGCGGCATCCGGATCGGCGTCACCGTCGCCGGCCCCGTCGAGCCGCTGCCCACCCGGGTCGAAACGGCCCTGTGGCGGATCGCCCAGGGCGCCCTGGCCAACGCCGTGCAGCACGCGCACGCCTCCCGGATCGACCTGACCCTGAGCGCGCTGGACTCCGAGGTCATCCTCGACGTCGTCGACGACGGCGTCGGTTTCGACGCGGGGGCCTCGGTGCGGCGCGGGGACACGTCGACGCGCACGTCGTTCGGCCTGCAGGCGATGCGGGAGCGGGTCGCGGAACTGGGCGGTTCGCTCACGGTGGAGAGCGCCCCGGGGCAGGGCACGAGCGTCGTGGCCGGGTTCGAGGTGCGCGGATGAGCGTGCGCGTGCTGATCGCCGACGACCACCCGATCATGCGCACCGGACTGCAGGCCCTGTTCGAGACGGACCCTTCCATCGATGTGGTCGCGGCCGTCGGCACACCCGGGGAGGCCGTGGCCGAGGCGGCCCGGCTCCGCCCTGACGTGGTGCTGATGGACCTGCAGTTCCAGGGCGAGTTCCGCGGCGCGGATGCGACCCGGCGCATCCGTGCCCTGCCCGAGCCGCCGGCGGTGCTGATCCTCACCAATCACGACACCGACGGGGACATCATCACCGCGATCGAGGCCGGGGCGGCCGGCTACCTGCTGAAGGACAGCCCGCCCGACGACCTCCTGGCCGCGGTCGCCGCCGCGGCGGCCGCGGCCAGTCCGCGCTGGCTCCCGCGGTCGCCAGCCGGCTGCTGTCCCGCGTGCGCCAGTCCACCCGGGCGCTGAGCGCCAGGGAACTCGAGGTGCTCACCCTCGTGGCGGAGGGCCGGAGCAACACCGACGTCGCCCGCCACCTGCACCTGAGCGAGACCACGGTGAAATCCCATCTCGCGCACATCTATCCGAAACTCGATGTGTCCTCGCGCACCGCGGCGGTCGCCGCCGCCCGGCAGGCCGGGCTGATTCGCCGCCCGTAGCCGCCCGTAGCCGCCCGTAGCCGCCCGGCAGGCCGGGCTGATTCGCCGCCCGTAGCCGCCCGTAGCCGCCCGAAACCGGCCGGGGACGGCGCGGGGTCAGCCCCGGGACGGGGTGACGAACCGCTGCCAGGCCCACGCGCCGACGCTGAGGGCCGCGAAGACCCCGGCGGCCACCCCCAGCAGGGTCACCGTGCCGTCACCGTTCCAGATCGCGACGGCCGGGGACAGCACCCCGAACATGATCGTGAACGCGAGCGTGGTCAGTCCCGCCCAGATCGACGGTGACCAGGCCAGGATGCTGCGCCCGCTCGTGCGCCCGATCGGGATCAGCACGAGCGCGACCGAGCCGATCGCCGTCAGCACCACGCTGTTGGCGATTTCCGCACCGAGCGAGCTGAGGAAGCCGTCGGCCGTCGGCAGGAGGCCGAGCGCCAGCCAGCCGGCCGTACTCAGCCCGATCAGGCTGCCGGCCCGCACGGCCGCGATCTGCCCGCGCTCGGGGTTCAGCGCGCCGGGGGTCGCCGCGACGGAGCCCAGCAGCCCGAAGACGAGCGCCGGGTGCACCTCGAAGAGGCGGGAACCGAGGGCGGTCACCGCGACCAGCAGCAGGTAGCGCGGCAGGAACGTGACGGATGCCGGCACCCGGCAGATCCGGGAGCTCCACCACAGCGGAACGAGCGCACCGACCCCGTTCACCACGATCAGGGCCACCATCACGGCGAGCAGCAGCCGCAGGTAGGCCGGCTGGCTGGTGACCGGGCCGGACAGCATGATCAGGGTCGCCGCCGCGGCGAGGGCCGCGCCGGCGACGAGCCACCGGTTGACGGCCACGTCGGGCGCGGTCTCGTACTCCTGCCGGGCCCGGTTCCGGCCCGCGATGGCCGTGCCCGGCCAGACCGGGCGGCCGCCCCGGGACCGGGAGAGGGTCCCGGCCAGCAGGCGGGCGGGAACGTACAGCAGCATCAGGGAGCCCAGGGACAGCAGCACGGCCTGGGACCAGGACAGCCCGGACGGCGACCAGGGCGGCAGAACCGCGGTGGCGAACCGGGTGGGGTCGCTCCAGCCGCCCGGCAGCGCGCCGAGCGCCACCGCCTCGTCGCCGTCCCGCTGCGGGGGCGTCGCCGTCTGCGGGCTCCGGGCCGGTTCCGGCGCGGGCGCCGCGGTCGCGGTCGC
>NZ_SOGM01000027.1:0-25104 GCF_004403545.1 Cryobacterium sp. TmT2-59
CGACCTCCGGCGAAACCCCGCGCCTGGCGGACGCGCCCGCCGCATCGGAATCGGACCAACCAAACTCGTACGTACCGAGCCCCGCAAGTTCGGGGCGGTCAAGCAGGACATCAGCCATGTTTACCTCTTCTTCCATCCACGACAACCCGGATATTAGTCCGGTCATCCCCGGCGGGTCTCGATCAGGAGAACCGCGGGAACGGGTTGTGAGGACGGCTACTTTGCGCGCCTTTACACGTTCAAGGATCACGCCGTGCTGCATCGCGGTCATCTGGACAGCGCGCATAAAAAATCGTTGAACACCCCACCCTAGGCTCTTGGTTTTCATCTGGCTAGAGGCCGGCGGGGTTTCGCAGCAGCCCCGGAGGAGCGGATGCCCAGGCCGGTCCCCGAGGGCACGGTGGACACATCCTCCCCGCACGGAAGGGCCTTAGAGTGTCTGAATACTCGTGCCCACGACGTCGCTTCCACCGAGCGGGCCGGGCGCGAACATCCGACGTGAAAGTCCGAGGAACCCATGACCGACACCATTGCTCCCGCCAACCCCGCGCACGGAGTCGGCCTGACCGAGGCGGCCGCGCAGAAGGTGCGCAGCCTGCTCCGTCAGGAGGGGCGCGACGACCTGCGACTGCGCGTCGCCGTGCAGCCCGGCGGCTGTTCCGGCCTGATCTACCAGCTCTACTTCGACGAGCGCATCCTCGAGGGTGACGCGCGCGTCGACTTCGACGGCGTCGAGGTCGTCCTCGACAAGATGAGCGTGCCCTATCTCGAGGGCGCGTCCATCGACTTCGAGGACACCATCGCGAAGCAGGGCTTCACCATCGACAACCCGAACGCCGGCGGCAGCTGCGCCTGCGGAGACTCCTTCAGCTAGCGGACACTCCGGCGGCACGGGATCGGATCGGCGCGGCCTCGCATCCGTTCGCCGTCGGGTTCAGCCACCGCCCACATGGATGCCCGGCCGGCGCGCCGGATCGGTCTCGCTCTTGCGCAGGATCTCGCGCACCACGGGGGCGGTGTCGCCCTGGCCCAGCAACAGATAACGCAGGAGGTGCCCGATCGGGTTACCCTCTGACCATTCGAAGTAAGCCTGCGGGCGCACCTCGGTCGCATCCCGGAGGGCCAGCAGGATGGCCGCGATGGCGTTCGGCGCCGCCGGGCTCTCGGCGCGGAGAATGCGGTACCCGTCGACTTCGACGCCTCGGACGCGCAGCGTTTCGCTGAAGCTCGACGGATCGACCACGGTGATCTCCAGGAACAGGAGGTCGGCCGCGCCGGGAACGGGGTTCATGCCTCGCTGTTCCCGTTCCTTGTCGGCGTACTCCGCCCGGTCCCCGGTGGCCCGTTTGTTCGCGATCAGGTTGAGAGCCCCGTCGAAGACGATCGAGTCCCGCACGAAGCGACGGGCGGCCTCATCGAACTCGACCCGTTCCACCCGCAGCTCCGTCGTGCGCGACACCCGGGAGATCAGGGACACGGTGACGATTCCGAGGATGAAGAAGATTGAGATGGTGATCCCGTCGGGTTTCTCGATGATGTTGTCGACGAGCGCGTAGACCAGAACCAGGGTCAGGATGCCGAAGGCGATGCCGGCCCTCCGTTGCTTGTGGGTCACCGCCGAGATGGTGACCGCCACGGCCCCGGACACCATCATCGCCAGGATCCCGGTGGCGTACGCTCCGGCCTGGGCGTTGACGTCGGCGTTGAACCCGATCGTGATCAGCACGCTGACGGCCGTGTAGACCAGCACGACCGGTCGAACGGCGCGGCTCCACTCGGGGGCCATCCCGTAGGCCGGGAGGTAGCGGGGCACGATGTTGATCAGGCCCGCCATCGCCGATGCGCCGGCGAACCACAGGATCAGGATGCTGCTCACGTCGTAGACCGTGCCGAACCCGTTCCCGACGAGTTCGTGCGCCAGGTAGGCCAGCGCGCGACCGTTGGCATCGCCTCCCGGCTGGAACGCGTCGGCGGGGATCAGGACCGTCGTGACCAGGCTGCTGGCCAGCAGGTAGACGCTCATGATGACGGCCGCGGCGGTCAGTAGTTTGCGGGTGTTGCGGATGCGCGACGCGAGCCGTTCCTGGGTGGTCTGACCGCTCGCGGCGACCAGCGGCATCATGCTGACGCCGGTTTCGAAGCCGGAGAGGCCCAGGACAAGGAGCGGGAAGGCGATGATCGCCGGGCCGAGGATGTTGCCGAAGCCCAGGCCGCCCGAGGTCACGGCGTCGGTCCACGCCGTGAGCGTGCCCGGGTCGGTGACGATGCCGTACAGGCCGACGGCGATCACGATCCCGTTGAGGAGCAGGAAGATCACGACCAGGGGCACGGCGACCGCGACGGCCTCGCGGAAGCCCAGCAGGAACACCCCGCCGAGCACCAGGAGCAGCGTCACCGTGATCGGCACGGCCTGCCCCTCGAGGAAGGCCGGCGCGTAGGGATTCTCCAGCAGGTGCACCGTGGCATCCGCGGAGGAGAGGGTGATGGTGATGATCCAGCTCGTGGCGACGAAGCCGAGCAGCACCAGAACGAAGACCTTGCCCCGCCAGAACGGGAGGAGGCGCTCCAGCATCGCCACCGAGCCCTGCCCGTGCGGGCTCTCCTTGGCCACCCGGCGGTACATCGGCAGCATGCCGAGCAGGGTCAGGGCCACGATCAGGAGGGTGGCCAGCGGCGACAGGGCCCCCGCCGCCAGAACGGCGATGCCCGGCAGGTATGACAGGGTCGAGAAATAGTCGACGCCGGTCAGGCACATCACCTTCCACCAGGAGTGCGTCGACTCGGTGCTCTCCGCGGCCTCCGGCCCCACCGGCTGCACCTGGTTCTGCATCAACCAGCGAGCCAGGGGGCTCGGCGGCCCCCCGGGGAGGAGCGGCCGGGGAACGCTCTCGGGAATCTCCGGAACCTCAATTGCAGTCATCAGTGTCCTTTGCACACGCGTCGTGTCCGCCGATGGTCAGGTCGTGAGACCGCGCCGGCACAACCACCATTCTCGACCCCGTCGCGCCCGTTTCAACCCGGCGCGCCCTAATTGAGCTCGTCGGGCTGGGCAAGCGGCCCCGGCCGCGTCAGCGTGCGCCGACGACCATCCACCGGGAGGCCCGGGCGCGCAGCCCCAGGGTCACCGCGCGGGCGCCGAGGTACCCGAACGCGAAGGCCGACATCAGCCAGGCCAGGCCCGCGGCCCCGGAGGGCGCCCAGAGCATGACCGCGACGGCCAGCGGTGCGAAGGCGGCCAGGTTGACCACGCCGGTCAGGGCCAGGTAGCGCGCGTCGCCCGCGCCGATCAGCACCCCGTCGAGCACGAAGACCACGCCGCCGAGCGGAACCGAGAGCCCGAGCACGATCAGCGTCGCCGGCAGCAGGCCGCTGACCTCGGTCGCGGTCGTGAACAGCCGGCCGAGCACCCCGCTCGCGGCGACCACGAGAAGGCCGAGGGCGGCTCCGCTGAGCACTCCCCACTCGAGGCAGCGCCGCAGCACCGCGCGTACGCCGGCCAGGTTGCCAGCGCCGAGGCCCTGGCCGACGAGCGCCTGGGCCGCGATCGCGAGGGCGTCGAGGGCGAAGGCGAGGGTGGCGAAGAGTGTCATGGCGATCTGGAAGGCCGCCAGTTCGGGGGACCCGAGGCTCGTGGCGACGTAGACCGCGAGGAGCATGGCTGCCCGCAGGCTGACCGTGCGCAGGAACAGCCAGCCGCCGGACGTCGCGCCGCGCAGCATCCCGGCCCGGTGCGGGCGCAGGGGCGCGCCCTCCCGGCGGGCATGGCGGCCGACGACGGCCAGGTAGACGGCCACCATCGCCCACTGGGCGACGACCGTGCCGAGGGCCGAACCGACGATGCCGAGGCCCAGCCCGTAGATGAACAGCGCATTCAGCAGGATGTTGGCCGAGAACCCGATCCCGGCCACCCACAGCGGGGTGCGCGTGTCCTGCAGCCCCCGGAGCAGCCCGGTCGCCGCGAAGACGAGCAGCATGGCCGGCAGGCCGAACATCGAGATGCCCAGGTAGCTCGCGGCCGCGGCGGTGACCGCGGCATCCGCCCCGAAGGCGCCGACGAGGAGGGGAGTGGCGAACCAGCCGACAATCGCGAGCACCACGCCGAGGCCGAGGGCCAGCCAGAGCCCGTCGATGCCGACGGCGACGGCCCGGCGCCGGTCACCGGCTCCCAGCCAGCGGGCCACGGCGGGCGTGGTGCTGTAGGCCAGGAACACCATCAGCCCGATGATCGTCTGCAGCACCGCACTGGCGAGGCCGAGGCCGGCCAGCGGCACGGTGCCGAGGTGGCCGACCATGGCGGAGTCCGCGAGCAGGAACAGCGGTTCGGCGATGAGCGCGCCGACGGCGGGGAGGGCGAGGCGCAGGATCTCGCGGTCGATGGGCTGCGGGCGGAGCATGGTGACGGTGATGCTCACGACTCTAGTTCAGCCGTTCGGGAGCGCCCGGCCTCTCGCCCGCCGGGGCGCCGCGGGCCCGGTCGTGAGGGTGCCGCGCGCCGGGCCAAGTGTGCCCGTTCCGGTCGAGAGTGGCCGGCATTGCGGGCACTCTCGACCGGAATGGGAACAAGGGGCGGTGGGGGAGTCGGTTCCGGGCGCCGTGGGGCGCAGCTTGGGCAGCATGAGCGCCGTCATCGAGACCCGAGATCTGCAGAAGCGATTCGGCCGGGTGCGGGCCCTCGACGGCCTCGACCTGTCGGTCCCGGCCGGCGAGGTGCACGGCTTCCTGGGGCCGAACGGGGCCGGCAAGTCCACCACGATTCGCGTGCTGCTCGGCCTCTACCGCGCGAGCGGCGGCACCGCGACGGTGTTCGGCGGCAACCCCTGGACGGATGCCGTGGCCCTCCACCGCCGCATCGCCTACGTCCCGGGCGACGTGAGCCTGTGGCCCAATCTCTCCGGCGGCGAGGCGATCGACCTGCTCGGACGACTCCGCGGCGCTGACCCCGCCGCGAACCGGGACCGTCGCCGGCACCTCCTCGAGGTCTTCGAACTCGACCCGACGAAGAAGGGACGTGCCTATTCGAAGGGCAACCGACAGAAGGTCGCGTTCGTCGCCGCCCTCGCGACGGCGGCCGACCTGTACATCCTGGACGAGCCGACCTCCGGCCTCGACCCGCTGATGGAGGCCGTCTTCCGCCGTGAGATCCGGGCCGCGGTATCCGACGGCGCCACCGAACTGCTCTCGAGCCACATCCTCTCCGAGGTGGAACACCTCTGCGACCGGGTGAGCATAATCCGGGCCGGCAAGACCGTCGAGACCGGCACGCTGGCCGACCTCCGCCACCTCACCGGCACCGAGATCGCCTTCGCGAGCACGGGTCTGACGGATGCCGACCTGGCCGGCTGGCCCAGCGCATCCCGGCTGCCCGCGATCTGGTCAGCTCGAACGGGCAGGTGGCCTTTACCGCCGACAACGACGCCCTGCCCGAGGTGCTGCCGGTGCTCGCGCAGCTGCGGGTGCAGGGCCTGACGATCGCTCCGCCGTCGCTCGAAGACCTCTTTCTGCGCCACTACCGCGACGAGATACCGGGTCGGCCGGCCGCCGGAGCGTCCCGATGAGCACTCTCGGGCCTCTGCTGCGGCTCCGCCGCGACCGGTTGCAGGTGCCCGTCTGGATCGCCTCATTCGGCGCCCTGGCCTTCTTCAGCGGCGTCGCGGTGGCGGGCAACTTCGGCGCCCTGGCCGAGCGCGAGGCCCTCGTGCGCATCGCCGTGCTCACCCCCACCATCCTGATGTTCCGCGGCGCGCCCCAGGGCGCCGCGGTGGATGCGCTCGTCTTCTTCCTGACCTTCGCCACTATCGCCCTGATGGCCGCCTTCATGAGCGCCTTCCTCGCCGTGCGGCACTCGCGCGCCGAGGAGGCGTCCGGGCGGGCCGAACTGGTCGGTGCGACGCCGGCCGGCCGGCTGATCCCGCTGGTCGCCACGATGGTGCACGGCGTCGGGACGGCCCTCGCGGCCGGCGCCGCGGTGGCCCTGGGCCTGCTGGCAGCCGGGTTCGAGGCGGCCGGTTCGACCCTTTTCGGGCTGGCCGTGGCCGGCACTTCCGTCGTCTTCCTCGGCGTCGGCCTGGTCTGCGCCCAGATCATGCGCACCTCCCGGGGCGCGAACGGGCTCGCGTCGGCGCTGATCGGCGTCGCCTACGTGCTGCGCGCCGCGGGGGATGCCGGGGGCGCGCCCTCCGCCGACGGCCTCCGCATCACCAGCGCGTGGCCGAGCCGGCTCTCGCCCATCGGCTGGGGCCAGCAGACCCAGGCGTACACGACCAACAACCCCACGCCCCTGCTGCTCGACCTGGCGTTCGCGGCGCTGCTCCTCGGCGTCGCCCTGGTGCTGCAGGCGGTGCGTGACCTGGACTCCAGCCTGATCGCGGAACGACCCGGGCGCGAGCATGCCCGGCGCACCCTGCGGGGCTCGTTCGGCCTGGCCTGGCGACTGCAGTATCCGGCGATCCTCGGCTGGTCGATCGCCGGTCTGTTCCTCGGCGTGGTGGCCGGCACCCTCGGCGAGACGGTCGTCGACCTGGTGCGGGGGAACGCCGCGTTCGAGGGGATCCTCGCCGGGATGGCGGGAGGCGACCGCGGATCGATCATCGACGTGTTCACCGCGGCCCTGTTCGGCCTGATCGGCATTCTTGCGGCGGCGGCCGCGATGCAGGCGATGATCCGGATGCGCCAGGAAGAGGCCGACGGTTCGGCGGAACTGCTGCTCTCCGCGCCGTTGAACCGCGTGCGCTGGCTGCTCGACTACATCCTCCTCGGCGGCCTGGCCCTGACGCTGGTGCTCGCGACGGCGGTCGTCGGCGCCGTCCTCGGGCTGGCCCAGACGACGGCTGCCCAGGCGGGCGACCGGATTCGGAGCGTCGCCGAGTCCGGGCTCGCCCAGGTTCCGGCGGCCCTGCTCATCCTGCTCGCCGGGGCCCTGTTCTTCGCGTACCTGCCGCGCGCCAGCATCGGGATCGGCTTGGCCCTGCTGCTGGTCGCCGTGCTGATCGGCCAGTTCGGCGACCTCCTCGACCTGCCGGACTGGCTGCAGGCCCTCTCGCCGTTCAGCCACACGCCGGTCGTCGTCGGAACCGGAGCCGACTGGAGCGAGGGCTGGTGGATGGTGGGCATCGCGCTGTGCCTCGGCGCCGCGGCGGTCATCGGCGTGCGTCGGCGCGACCTGGCCCTGTGAGCCCGAACCCCGCGACCATCAGGCGAGAGCGCATAGGGTGGGAGGCATGACTGACCTGGTGACCGCGTCCGGAATCGACATCGACGAACTCGACCCCGCCCTCCGGCCGCAGGACGACCTCTTCCGCCATGTGAACGGCAAGTGGATCGCCCGCGCCGAGATCCCGGCCGACAAGGCCCGCTGGGGGTCCTTCTACCTGCTCGCCGAGGAGTCGGAGAAGGCCGTCAGGGTGATCATCCTGGACGCCCAGTCCGCGGTGCCCGGCACCGAGGAGCGCAAGCTCGGCGACCTCTACGCGAGCTTCATGGATGAGGAGCGCGTCGAGCGGCTCGGCGCGACCCCCCTCGCGGCCGACCTCGCCACCATTGACGGCATCACCTCCATCCACGCGCTGCTCGGCACCCTCGGCCGCTTCGAGCGCGCCGGCGTGTCCGGCGCCTTCCAGCTGCACGTGGACAACGACCCCGGCGACCCCGAGCGGTACCTGGTCTTCGTCGAGCAGGCCGGGCTCGGCCTGCCGGACGAGTCCTACTACCGCGATGAGAAGTCCGCCGCCATCCGCGAGGCCTATCAGGCGTTCCTGGCCCGGATGCTGGGCCTCGCCGGCCTCGCGGACGCCGCCGGCCGGGCCGAACGCGTCTTCGCCCTCGAAACAGAACTCGCCACCCACCACTGGGACAAGGTTCGTTGCCGCGACAGCGAGAAGACCTACAACCTCAAGACCTGGGGCCAGGTGACCGCTCTCGCTGCCGGCGCCGACCTGCAGCTCTGGCTGGAGGGGCTCGACGCCCCCGCCAACGCCTTCGACGAGGTCGTCGTGCGCCAGCCCAGCTTCGTGACCGGGCTCGCCGAGATGCTGACCGAAGACCGGATCGAGGCCTGGCAGGACTGGCTGCGGTGGCAGGTCATCCGTTCGAGCGCCGCTTTCCTCTCCAGCGACTTCGTCGAGGCCAGTTTCGACTTCTACGGCCGCACCCTGACCGGAACCCCGCAGCTGCGGGACCGGTGGAAGCGCGGCGTCTCCCTGGTCGAGGGAGCACTCGGCGAGGCGGTCGGCCGCATCTACGTGGAGCGTCACTTCAAGCCCAGCGCCAAGGCGAGCATGGACGTTCTCGTCGCCAACCTGGTCGAGGCGTACCGGCAGAGCATCATCCAGCTCGACTGGATGACCGAGGAGACCCGCACCCGGGCCCTCGAGAAGCTGGAGCTGTTCACTCCGAAGATCGGCTACCCGGTCAAGTGGCGGGACTATTCGAGCCTGCCCGTCTCCGCCGACGACCTGCTCGCCAACGTTCACGCCACGAACGAGTTCGAGTTCCAGCGGGAACTCGGCAAGATCGGCAACCCGCTCGACCGGGACGAGTGGTTCATGACCCCGCAGACCATCAACGCGTACTACAACCCGGGGTTCAACGAGATCGTCTTCCCGGCCGCGATCCTGCAGCCCCCCTTCTTCGACGACGCGCGCGACGCCGCGGCCAACTACGGTGCCATCGGCGCCGTGATCGGCCACGAGATCGGCCACGGCTTCGACGACCAGGGCTCGAAGTACGACGGCACCGGGCTCCTCATCGACTGGTGGACCGAGGATGACCGCATCGCCTTCGAGCAGCGCACCAGCTCCCTGATCGAGCAGTTCAACGAGCTCGCGCCCCGGCAGGTGCCCGACCACCACGTCAACGGTGCGCTCACCGTCGGCGAGAACATCGGCGACCTCGGCGGACTATCGATCGCCTGGAAGGCCTATCTCCTCTCACTGGACGGCCAGGAGCCGCCCGTGATCGACGGGTTCACCGGCGCGCAGCGGTTCTTCCTCTCCTGGGCGCAGGCCTGGCAGCTGAAGATGCGCGACGAGGAGGCCATCCGCCTCCTGTCGATCGATCCGCACTCGCCCAATGAATTCCGCTGCAACCAGATCGTGCGCAACATCGAAGCGTTCTACACGGCCTTCGACGTCACGCCGGAAGACGAGTTGTGGCTGGCCCCGGAAAAGCGCGTCACGATCTGGTGACCGCCCAGGACTCAGAGCGACGGTCTCGTCACTCGTCCGCGCGCCGCGGGCGGCACGGCGGCACGGAGTCCGCGGGGAACTTCGGCCGCGGATTCCAGGCGCTTGGGGAGCTCGCCGTCGACGGGGTGCAGGTCTCGGCCCGGGCCACAGACCTGGTCACCGGCCGGGTGCTCTTCTCCGTCGACGACCACGTCGTCATGCCCACAGCGGGCATCGGCACCGTGCTCCTCCTGATCGAGGTGGCGGCCCGGCTCCGGGACGCCGACTTCGGCGCGTACACGATCCTCGATCGCACCGTCGCCGACTCGGCCGGCGGATCCGGCCTCTGGCAGCACCTCCAGGCGCCGTCGCTGCCCGTCGCCGACCTGGCGGCCCTGATCGGCGCGGCCAACGACAACCTGGCCACGAACGTGCTCATCCGTGCGGTCGGGCTGGACGCCGTTCGCGCCCGCACCGAACAGCTCGGCCTCGGCCGAACGGCCCTGCTCGATCTCGTGCGCGACCGCCGCGGTCCCGACGACGCGCCCCAGCTGTCGGTCGCCAGTGCCAAGGAGCTGACCTGGCTGTTCACGGCGCTCGCCCGGGGCGAGGTCGTCGACGCCGAGGCGAGTGAACGCGTGATCGGCTGGCTGTCGCTGGGCGCCGACCTGTCCATGGTGGCCAGCGCCTTCGGCTTCGACCCGCTCGCCCACCGGGAAAAAGACCACGGCCTGCTGCTGGTCAACAAGACCGGCACGGATGTCGGCGTCCGCAGCGAGGTCGGCATCCTGCGTGGCCCCCGCGCGGGCGTGACCTACGCGGTGTCGATGTCCTTCGCCGACACCCGCCTGTCTTCCCGCCTCGCCGTGCTGGACGGCATGCGCGCCGTCGGCCTCGACCTGCTCGAATACGTGCACTGACCTGCCGCGACGCTGCCCAGCGAGACGCTGACACAGCGCTGCCCCGCGAAGGGATCCTTCGCGGGGCAGCGGGCCGGTCGACAGCAGGTGTCAGCAGCAGGTGGTCACAAGTAGGTGCTCAGCAGCAGCGACCCTGCGGGTTGATGTCCTGCCGGTCGGTCTGGTCCCGCCAGAATTCGCGTTCCGTCATCATCCGCGGGGAGTCGCAGGCTGCGGCATCCGTGGCATGAAGCGACTCGTGGTGGGCCTTGTACTTGTCCCAGGCGTCTTCACCCATGACCCCTTTCACGAACCAGGCGACGTTCCTGGCGCCGGTGCGAACCGTGGCGAGGAGATTCATCGGCGGGTCGTCCTCTCCGGGGTGCCGACCTTGGCAACCTTGGCCTGCGCGGTCTGCGCGTCCCAGAGCGACGACAGGGCCTTCTCGGCCGGGGTCGCGCCGAAGCCCGACGGGGCGAACATCTGCGACGGCACCGCGTCATCTTCATTGGTGCCGAAGTCGCGGGTCTTGTAGGACTTCCATGTGGCCTGCACGGCGGTGATCATCACGATGATGGCCAGCACCACGAACAGGATCGAGAGGATGCCCTGAACCATCGTGTTGCGCACGACGGCTTCCATCGCCTCGACGGTCTTCGCCGTGCCGAAGGTCGTGAGCCCGTCATCGAGCGCCTTGGAGAAGGCGCGGTTCTGGGCGAAGTAGCCCACGGCGGGAACGGTCGAGAAGATCTTCAGGAACGACGCGTAAATGGTCACGACGGCGGCGAAGGTCAACGGCAGGGCCACGATCCACAGGTACTTGAACAGCCCGCGCTTGGCCACGATCGCCAGGCAGACGGCCAGCGCGATCGCTGCGAGCAGCTGGTTCGCGATGCCGAACAGCGGGAACAGTGTGTTGATGCCGCCGAGCGGGTCGGTGACTCCCATGATGAGCACGGCACCCCAGGCGGCGACCATGATGCCGGTCGTCAGCCAGGCGCCTGCACGCCAGGACGTGTTCTTGAACTTCGGGAAGAAGTTGCCCAGGCTGTCCTGCAGCATGAAGCGGGCCACGCGGGTGCCGGCATCGACGGCGGTCAGGATGAACAGGGCCTCGAACATGATGGCGAAGTGGTACCAGAACGCCATCATCCCCTGGCCGCCGATGACCTGGTGCATGATGTTGGCCAGTCCGACCGACAGAGTCGGGGCGCCGCCGGAGCGGGAGACGATGGTGGACTCGCCGACGTTCTTCGCCGTCTCGGTGAGCATGTCCGGGGTCAGGTTGACGCCGGTCAGGCCCAGGCCGTTCACGAATGCGACGGCGCCTTCGACGGTGCCGCCGGTGAGGGCAGCGGAGGAGTTCATGGCGAAGTAGATCCCGCGGTCGATCGACAGGGCGGCGACGAGCGCCATGATGGCAACGAACGATTCCATCAACATGCCGCCGTAGCCGATGAAGCGCGTCTGGCGCTCCTTCTCGATCAGCTTCGGCGTGGTGCCGGAGGCGATCAGGGCGTGGAAGCCGGAGAGGGCGCCACAGGCGATGGTGACGAAGAGGAACGGGAAGAGCGAGCCGCTCACCACGGGGCCGCCGCCGTTGACGAACTCGCTGGTGGCCGGTGCCGCGATCTCCGGGCGAACGATGATGATCGCGAGGGCGAGCATCCCGATCGTGCCGATCTTCATGAAGGTGGAGAGGTAGTCCCGGGGAGCAAGCAGCAGCCAGACCGGGAGGATGGCGGCCACGAAGCCGTAGATGATGATGCCGATCGCGAGGGGCAGCGGGTCGACGTGGAAGAAGGATGCGCCCCACTCGGTGTCCGCGATCATGCCGCCGCCGACGATGGCGGCCAGTAGCAGGATGAATCCGATGATCGAGATCTCGCTGACGCGGCCCGGGCGGAAGAAGCGCAGGTAGACGCCCATGAACAGGGCGATCGGGATGGTCATCGAGACCGAGAAGACGCCCCACGGGCTGGCCGCGAGGGCGTTGACGACGACGAGGGCGAGGATGGCCACGATGATGACCATGATCGCGAGGGTCGCGATCAGGGCGGCCGTGCCGCCGACCTTGCCGAGCTCGTCCCGTGCCATCTGGCCCAGGGAACGTCCGCCGCGGCGCATCGAGAAGAACAGCACCAGGTAGTCCTGAACCGCACCGGCGAGGACGACGCCGACGATGATCCAGATCGTGCCCGGCAGGTAGCCCATCTGGGCGGCCAGGACGGGACCGACGAGCGGTCCGGCGCCGGCGATCGCGGCGAAGTGGTGGCCGAAGAGGACTCGGCGGTCAGTCGCGGCGTAGTCCTTGCCGTCGGCCTTGTATTCGGCCGGAGTCGCGCGCCGGTCATCGGGCCGGGTCAGGTGCTTCTGGATGTAGTTGGAGTAAAAGCGGTACCCGATGAGGTAGGTGCAGACGGCGGCGAAGACGAACCAGATGGCGTTGACGGTTTCCCCGCGAACCACGGCGAGCATCACCCAGCTCAGGCCGCCGAGCAGTGAGATCCCGCCCCAGAGCGCGATCTTGGCCGGAGTCCAGTGCGCCTCTTCGGCGTCGTGCGTGGTCTGGTCGAGGGCTACGGGCAACAGCGCCGGATCCCGGTCCAGTGCGTCCACCCCCTCGGTTGAATCGTGTGGCGTGCGGGGCTTGGTGCCCATGATCTCTCCCTTGAGGCCCCGCAAGGACTGCGGAATTCCTTAGCTAGGCTAACAGCCGAACGGCGGAATCCGGACGCACGCCTAAAATAGGGTGAGCGCCGGTCGGCTTGTGCCTGATCCTCCGCGATTTCCCGCTCTTTCCACCTTTTCCACCTTCGACCATTGGAGCCACCGTGGCCGCCCCCACCCGCCTCGATTCCGTCATCGCCCTCGCCCGCCACCGCGGGTTCGTCTTCCAGGCCGGTGAAATCTACGGCGGATCCCGGTCCGCCTGGGACTACGGGCCGCTCGGGGTGGAGCTCAAGGAGAACATCAAGAAGCAGTGGTGGCGCTTCATGGTCACCAGCCGCAACGACGTGGTGGGCCTCGATTCCTCGGTGATCCTGCCGCGCAAGGTGTGGGAGGCATCCGGTCACGTCGAGGTCTTCAGCGACCCGCTGGTCGAGTGCACGAGCTGCCACAAGCGGTTCCGGGCCGACCACCTCGAGGAGGAATTCGAGGAGAAGAAGGGCCGCCCGCCCGAGGGCGGCATCGACGGCATTCCCTGCCCGAACTGCGGCAACCGCCACATCTGGACCGAGCCGCGCGCCTTCTCCGGCCTGCTCAAGACCTACCTCGGCCCGGTCGACGACGAGGCCGGCATGCACTACCTGCGCCCCGAGACCGCGCAGGGCATCTTCGTGAACTTCGCCAACGTGCTGCAGGCGGCGCGCATGAAGCCGCCGTTCGGCATCGGCCAGATCGGCAAGAGCTTCCGCAACGAGATCACCCCGGGAAACTTCATCTTCCGCACCCGCGAGTTCGAGCAGATGGAGATGGAATTCTTCGTCGAGCCGGGCACGGATGAGACGTGGCACCAGTACTGGATCGACCAGCGGATGGCCTGGTACACCGGCCTCGGCATCAACATCGACAACCTGCGCCTGTTCGAACACCCGGCCGAGAAGCTCTCCCACTACTCCAAGCGCACCGTGGACATCGAATACCGCTTCGGCTTCAGCGGCAGTGAATTCGGCGAGCTCGAAGGCGTCGCGAACCGCACCGACTTCGACCTGAAGACGCACGCCGCGGCATCCGGAAAGGACCTCTCCTACTTCGACCAGACGAAGAACGAGCGCTGGGTCCCGTACGTGATCGAGCCCGCTGCCGGCCTCACCCGCTCGCTGATGGCGTTCCTCGTGGACGCGTACCACGAGGAGGAAGTGCCCAACGCGAAGGGCGGCGTCGACAAGCGCACCGTGCTGAAGCTCGACCCGCGCCTCGCGCCGATCAAGGTCGCCGTGCTGCCCCTGTCCCGCAACGAGGCGCTGTCGCCGATGGCGAAATCCCTCGCGGCGCGGCTGCGCGAGTCGTGGAACGTCGACTTCGACGACGCCGGCGCGATCGGCCGGCGCTACCGCCGCCAGGACGAGATCGGCACCCCGTATTGCGTCACGGTCGACTTCGACTCGCTCGAGGACCAGGCCGTCACCGTGCGCGACCGCGACACCATGGCGCAGGAGCGCGTGCCGCTCGACGCGCTCGACGCCTACCTCGCCGTGCGCCTCCGCGGCGCCTAGCCGGCATTCGGCCGTCGTCGGCGCCCCGTCGCCGGGGTCTGTCGGCGTCGCCGCCGGTTTGTGCGCATAACTCCTGCAATTCGACACGGCCCGGCCGCGCTCCCGCGTGTTTCCGGGGCGCCGGCCGCCCCGCGCGACGAATTGCAGGAGTTATGCACGTGCTGGGCACCTGGGCGACCCGGAGAGTTGCCGGTGACCGGGTAGCGAGGCGGGGTGGTCTGCGGGGCTGACTCGGAAGAGCGGGGTGACCGGTGGGGCTAACTCAGGAGGAAACCCGGCCGGTGGGGCTAACTCAGGAGGAAACCCGGACGGGAGCCCGGGCAGGCCCGGAACGGCGGGACGCCGGCGGCCCGGCTCGGCGTTTCTCCTGAATTAGCCGCAAGAGGCGGCGGGAGACGGATGCCCGGACGAAGACGGGGTCAGGATGCCGCGGGGCCGATATCGGCCACCGTGGCCGACGAACCGGCGGCTGGAAGCTGAACCTCGATGCCGAACAGGGCGCCGAGCCCGGTCAGGTACGCGGCCTGCTCGCCGGCGCGGGCCAGTTCGCGGGACCGCACCATCGGGGTGTGCAGCAGCACGCCGGCGAGGTGGCGCAGGGCAGCCTCGGTCTGTTCGCTGGAGTCGCCCCGGCCGCGGGCCCGCAGGATCTCGCCGTCGAGGATGTCGAAGACGTGGCTGCGTAACGCGACGACGGCCGGGGCCAGGCTCTGTTCTTCGGCGACCGCGGAGAATTTGCGCGCCGCGCGGCCCACGATCAGGCGGGCGTCGCTGGTGGCATTGAGCTCTTCCAACGGCGCGTGGATGCGGATGGTCTCGAGGTCGAGGAGTTCCACCCCCGCCAGTTCGGTGACGTCGGGGTCGACGTTGCGCGGCAGCCCCAGGTCGATGATGAGCCGGCGCGGGGCCTCGGCCGCGGCATCCGTCGGGCAGGAGGGAAGGTGCGGCAGGGCGCCTCCGACCGGGGTCTGCGCCGTGACGGCCAGGCCGGCGCGGAGAAGCGCCGCGTTGACCACGTGGTCGTCGGCGGTCGTGCAGGTGAGGATGAGGTCGGCCAGGGCCGATTCCGCCGCGAAGTCCGCCTCGGCGACGGCGGTGATCTGGTGCGAGGAGGCGAATTTGCGGGCGCGGCCCGACGGGGAGTACACCCGCACGTCCTCGGCGCCGAGGTCGCGCAGGGCGGCGAGGGAGGCGCCGGCGTACCGGCCGGTGCCGACGAGGAGAACGCGGGTCTGGCCCCAGTCCGTGACGCGGCTCTCGGCCAGTTCGAGCGCGAGGCGCACCAGCGAACGGCCGGCGGCGCCGATCCCGGTGCGGTTCTTGACACCGCGGGAGGTCTGGGAGGCGCGCTGGAAGAGGCGCTCCAGTTCGGGGCTCGTGGTGCCGCCGAGGCGGGCCTGCTCAAGCGAGCGTCGCACCTGGCCGGCGATCTCGCCCTCGCCGACGACGACGGATTCGAGCCCGCTGGTGACGGCGAAGAGGTGCTCGGCGACGCTGCTGCCGTGCACGAGGTCCAGGGTGCCCCGGAGGACCTCGGCGGTGACGCCCGTGCTTGCGCTGACCCCGTCGATAGCGGCGTGAATGGCCGTCAGGGGGGATGCCCCCGCCGGTTCGTCGAGGTCGAGGTAGGCCTCGAAACGGTTGCAGGTGGCGACGATGACGGCTCCGACCAGGGCGGGATGCCGCTCCAGGATGTCTTCGGCCGTGTCGCCTGAGCCGACGGACAATCTCTCCAGCACCTCGAAGCTGGAGTTCTTGTGGCTGGCGGACAGGCAGATCAACACTCACCGAGTCTACGACGCCCCGGAGGGGGCGGAATCGCCCGCGGCTTGGAAGTTTGACAGAATCAAGGCAATGAACCTCGACGCGCAACACCCTCTGGCCACCGGACTCACCACCGATTCCCGCCTCATCCGCGCCTACCAGGGCACCCGACCGGACGTGACGCCGGTCTGGTTCATGCGGCAGGCCGGTCGATCGCTGCCCGAATACCGGTCGCTGCGGGTCGGCACCCGCATGCTCGACGCCTGCCTCGACCCGGAGATGGCGAGTGAGATCACGCTGCAGCCCGTGCGCCGTCACAACGTCGACGCCGGCATCCTGTTCAGCGACATCGTCATCCCGCTCAAGCTGGTCGGCGTCGACGTGGAGATCGTCGCCGGCATGGGCCCGGTGCTCGGCCAGGCCGTGCGCACCGCCAAGGATGTCGCGGAGCTCACCGCCCTCGATCCGGCCGTGCTCGAGCAGACCCTCGCGCCCATCGGCCAGGCCGTCGCCCGCACCGTGGCCGAGCTGGGGTCGACGCCGCTGATCGGTTTCGCCGGCGCCCCGTTCACCCTGGCGGCCTACCTCGTCGAGGGCGGACCGTCCAAGGACCACATCCACGCCCGCACGCTCATGCACGCCGACCCCGACGCCTGGGCGGCCCTGATGGCCTGGACGGCGGAGGTCACCGGGCGCTTCCTGCGCGCCCAGGTCCTGGCCGGCGCCAGCGCCGCGCAGCTGTTCGATTCCTGGGCGGGCGCGCTCTCCCTGGACGACTACACCCGGTACGTCGCCCCGGCGTCGGCCGCGGCGATCGCCCACGTGCGTGACCTCACCTACGACGAGGGCTCGGCCGCAGGGGCCGCCGGCACAGGCGCCGCCGACACCACCGACACGGATGCCGCGGCCTCCGTGCGCCGCAACGTCCCGGTCGTGCACTTCGGCGTCGGCACCGGCGAACTGCTCAAGGAGATGCACGGCGTCGGCGCCGACGTCGTCGGCGTCGACTACCGGGTTCCTCTCGACGAGGCCAACCGCCGACTCGGCGGCCTGGTCCCCGTGCAGGGCAACGTGGATCCCGCGATGCTCGCCGCCCCGTGGCCGGTGCTCGAGGCGCACGTTCTCGACGTGCTCGAGCGCGGCCGCACGGCGCCGTCGCACGTGCTGAACCTGGGCCACGGCGTGCCGCCCCTGACCGACCCGAACGTTCTCACCCGCCTGGTGGCCTTCGTACACGAGGTCACCGCCGGCGCATGAAAGACGTCATCGTCATCGGCGGCGGGGTGGCCGGTCTCGTGGCCGCCCGCGCCTGTGCGCGAATCGGGCTCAGCGTCACCGTCCTCGAGGCCACCGCCGCGCTCGGCGGTGCGGTCGGCAGCCACGAGGTGGCCGGCCTCCGCCTCGACAGCGGCGCCGAGAGTTTCGCCGTGCGACGCAACGCCGTCGCCGAGTTCGTGGACGGCCTCGGGCTGACCGACCGGATCGTGGCCCCGAATCCCGCCGGGGCCTGGCTCCACCTGCCCGACGACCGCACGCCCGGCGGTTCCCTCAGCGTTCCCCTGCCCAAGGCGGGCGTACTCGGCATCCCCGGTTCGCCCCTGGCCGATGACGTGCGGCGGGTGATCGGCTGGAGCGGCGCCCTGCGCGCCTACCTCGACCGGCTGATGCCGGTTCTGACGATCGGCCGCGAACACAGCCTGGGCGAACTCGTGCGCAAGCGGATGGGACGCCGGGTGCTCGACCGGCTCGTCGAACCGGTCACCACGGGCGTGTACTCGTCGTCGGCCGACGACCTCGAGGTCGACGTCGTCGCCCCCGGGCTCAACTCAGCGCTGACCGTGACGGGTTCCCTCTCCGGCGCCGTCCTGTCGTTGCGTTCGGCCGCGCCGGCCGGTTCCGCCGTGGCCGGCCTCCACGGCGGCATGTCCAGCCTGGTCGGGGCGCTGGTCGCCGATCTCGAGCACTTCGGCGTGCAGATCGAGACGGATGCGCCTGTCACCGCGCTCCGCCGCGCCGGCAGCGACGAGGAACCGACCTGGACGGTCACCCGCCGCCCGGCTGCCGCAATGACGGCAACGGCTTCGACGCCGGCAACCGCCGCGACGCCGGGGGATGCCGCCACGCCCGCCGCGGATGCCGCGGGCCCGGAGCCCCTCGACGCCCGCTTCGTCATCATCGCGACCCCGGGCGCACAGGCGCTCGGCCTCGTCGCCTCCCTCAGCCCGGCCCATGCGGCGCTCGCCGAACTCGCCTGGCCGAGCCCCACGGCGATCGAGCTCGCCACGATCGTGATCGACGCACCGGAGCTCGACGCGAATCCGCGCGGCACCGGCGCGCTCGTCGCCTCCGGCACGCCCGGGGTGACCGCCAAGGCGCTCACCCACGTGACCGCCAAGTGGGAATGGGTGGCCGCGGCCGCCGGTCCGGGGCGCCACGTCATCCGTCTGTCCTACGGCCGGGCCGGCCAGGACAGCCCCACCGCCGCCCTGTCCGACCAGGAACTGCTCGCCCTCGCCCTCCGGGACGCCCGCACGATCCTGGGTGTCGACCTCGACGCCGGGGCCGTGCAGGGCTTCGCCCGCACCGTCTGGGGCGACGCCCTGTCACCGGCAACCGTGGGCGCCCCCGCCCGGGTGACCCAGGTGCGCGAACTGCTGGCCGCGACCCCCGGGCTCGAACTGACCGGTGCCTGGCTGGCCGGAACCGGCCTCGCCTCGGTGATCCCGGATGCCCTGGCCGCGGCCTCCCGCACCCGGCACGCGGCCCTCGGCCTCTAGGGTTCGGCCCGACCAGCCTGAGAATCGGCACCCGGTTTCAGATCGGCGCCGTCGGAGATACGTCTCATCCCGGATGGGGGATACTCTGATCAGATACGTGCACCTTGAGGAATGGAGTCACACATGCGGGGAAAGCTTCTGTTCGTCACCGGCGGACTTGTCGGCTACGTTCTCGGCGCGCGCGCCGGGCGCAAGCGCTACGACCAGATCGTTGCGGCGGCACAGGACCTGTGGAGCCGTCCGCCCGTGCAGCGCCGGGTGAACGAGGCCCGCGACTTCGCCCTCGAGCGTGTCGGGGATGTGCCCTCGGCGCTCCTCGAAGGGGGCCGCAAGCTGGTCGCCACGGTTCAGGCCAAGACCGGGCAGGACAAGGCCGGGCAGGACAAGGCCGGCCGAACGACCGGAACCACGGATGTCCCCACGGTTCGCCGCGTCACCGTGACGACGAACGGTCCGACGACCTCACCCGCTGAGCCGTTCGACTCGGCTCCCTCCGCCTGAGCCACGACGTAGCCGCCGCGACATTTCGAATGAAGGGGGAACTGTGAGCAACAGTGGAGTCAAAATCAATGGATTGAACGGCAACGGCCTCAACCCGAAGATCCGCCGTTCGTTGTCCTCTCTGCTCGGCGAACTGCCCGGTCAGATCGGCGCCCTCGTGCAGGCGGAGCTCCAGGCGTTCAAGGCCGAGATGGCCGACAAGGCGAAGAACGTCGGCTTCGGCGTCGCACTGTTCGTCGTGGCCGGCGTGCTGGCGTTCTTCGCCACCGGCGTGCTGGTCGCGGTCGCCGTGATCGCGCTCGCCCTGGTCCTGCCGCTGTGGCTGGCGGGGCTGCTGGTTGCCCTGGCCATGCTGCTGATCGCCTTCCTTCTGGCGCTGCTCGGGCGCAACCGGGTGAAGGCCGGAACCGCGACGGATCCGAACGGCCTGACGGCGAGCATCCGTCGCGACGTAGACGTTTTCAAGGGAGTTGGCGACTATGAGCACTGAACCGAAGATGAGCGCTGCACCGAAGACGAGCACCGAACTGACGATGAGCATCGCGCCGAAGACAGGCGCCGAGTCGAAGACCATCGTCGTGCCGGTCGAGCCGGCAAAGTCCGCGCCCCGGTCGAAGGCCGAGTTGCGCGGCCAGGCGTCGGACGCCCGCGCCGAACTCGCGCGCACCCTCGACGCGATCGAGTACAAGCTCAACCTCCCCAAGCAGTTCCGGTACAAGTCGCGCCGGGCCGTGCTTCGCCTGCGGCGGATGCGGGACGAGAACCCCCTGGCGCTGGCCGGCCTCGCCGCGGTCGCCGCCGCGGTCCTGGGCGGATCGGTCTGGCTCGGGGCGAACGCCGTCCGCCGCCGCTGAACCGCGGCTGAACCGTCGCGAACCGGCGTGGAGCCGCGGCCGTCTTTTGGCTCTCGGACCAAAGAAGTAGAGACTAGTACCCATGACTCACCCGGCTGCCGGAGAGGCAGTAAACCCACCTCACTCCACCACCTCTGCCGAGACCCACCCTCCGATCGACCCTCCCGAGGCGTCGCCGCAGGGGTTCACTCTGTTCGCGGTGCTGCGCAAGGACCCCGCGAACCCGGACGACCTCGACGGCCATGACGTTCCCCACGCTGTGCTCGAGCTCGACGACGTCGTGGACCTGGTCGAGGCCGAGGGCGTCACCGTGCGAGGCTTCTACGACGTCTCCGGACTCCGGGCCGACGCCGACGTGATGATCTGGACCCACGCCCCGGACGCCGAGACCCTGCAGTGGGCCCATCGCCAGCTGCGCCGCAGCCGCCTGCTCAAGAGCCTGCTGCCGACCTGGAACGCCATGGGCGTGCACCGCGACGCCGAGTTCAACAAGAGCCATGTGCCCGGTTTCCTGCGCGGAGTCGAGCCCAAGGGCTGGCTCACCGTCTACCCGTTCGTGCGCAGCTACGAGTGGTACCTGCTGCCCGAGGCCGAGCGCAGCAAGATGCTGGCCGACCACGGCCGCAAGGGCGCGGCCTTCCGCGGCGCGATCGCGAACACGGTCTCGTCCTTCGCCCTCGGCGACTACGAATGGCTGCTTCCGATCGAAAGCGACGAACTCACCGAACTCGTCGACCTGATGCGCGAGCTGCGGGCCACCGAGGCTCGCCGTCACGTGCGCGAAGAGGTCCCGTTCTACACCGGCCGCCGCATCACGACGGCCGAACTCGTGGAGGTTTTGCAGTAATGACAACTTACGACGCCATCCTGCTCGCCGGTTTCGGCGGCCCAGAGGGCCAGGACGACGTGATCCCGTTCCTGCGCAACGTCACCGGCGGGCGCGGCATCCCCGAGGAGCGCCTCGAAGAGGTCGCCAAGCACTACCGCCACTTCGGCGGGGTCAGCCCGATCAACGACCAGAACCGCGTGCTCCGCGCCGCGCTCCAGGCCGAGCTCGACCGCCGTGGCATCGACCTGCCCGTGCTCTGGGGCAACCGCAACTGGGCGCCCTACCTGCGCGATACGATCGCCGAGGCCAACGAGAACGGCCAGAAGCGCCTGCTCGCCATCGCCACCAGCGCGTACAGCTCCTACTCCGGCTGCCGCCAGTACCGCGAGGACTTCGCGGCGGCACTGACCGCAACCGGCCTCGAGGGCGTGGTGCAGATCGACAAGGTGCGCCAGTTCTTCGACCACCCCGGCTTCGTGACCCCGTTCGTGACCGCCCTTCAGAAGGGGCTTGCGGATGTCGAGGCCCAGGTTCCCGGCATCGACCCGGCGACCGAGGTGGAGATCCTGTTCTCCACCCACTCGATCCCGATGACCGACGCCAACAAGAGCGGCCCGGCCGAGCGCGGTTTCGGCGAGGGCGGCGCGTACGCCGCGCAGCACCTGGCCGTGGCCCAGAAGGTCATGGCCGGCCTGGACATCCCGTGGCAGCTGGTCTTCCAGTCCCGCAGCGGCCCGCCCAGCATGCCGTGGCTCGAGCCCGACATCAATGACGCCATCACTCTGCTGCCGGCCCGGGGCATCCGTGCCGTCGTGATCGTGCCGCTCGGCTTCGTCAGCGACCACATGGAGGTCATGTGGGACCTCGACAACGAGGCCACCGAGACGGCCGGGGAACTCGGCCTGGTCTCCGTGCGCGTGCCGACGCCCGGCGTCGACCCGGCCTTCGTCAGCGGGCTGATCGACCTGGTCGAGGAGCGCCTGAACGACACCCCCGACGCCGATCGGCCGCATCAGACCGACCTCGGGCCCTGGTACGACGTGTGTCGCCCCGGCTGCTGCGAGAACGTCCGCCTGGGCTTCAAGCCCGCCGTCGCCGGGATGGCTCCGTGAGCCTGATTCGCGTCGGCACGCGCGGCAGCGCCCTTGCCCTGGCCCAGACCACGGCGATCGCGAATCGCATCGCGACCGCGGCCGGCGCCGAGGTGGAGATCGTTCCGATCACGACGCACGGCGACACCTCCCGGGAACCCCTGTCGAGCCTGGGCGGAACCGGCGTCTTCGCCAGCGCCCTGCGCGAGTCCCTGTTGGCCGGTGACTGCGACGTGGTCGTGCACTCTTTGAAGGACCTGCCGACCGCCGCCTATCCCGGCCTCCGCATCGGCGCCACCCCGAAGCGCGCGGATGCCCGCGACGTGCTGGTCGCCCGCGGCGTGCTGACCTTCGACACGCTGCCCCAGGGCGCGCGCGTGGGCACCGGCTCCCCGCGGCGGGTGGCCCAGCTGCTAGCGCGGCGCCCCGACCTCGACATCGTCGACATCCGCGGCAACGTCGACACCCGACTGGGCCGGGTCGCCGAGGGTGACCTGGACGCCGTCATCCTGGCTGCAGCCGGCCTCAGCCGGCTGGCCCTCCTCGAATCCGTCGACGGGGAGTACCTGGAACTCTCGGAGTGGCCCACCGCTCCCGGCCAGGGCGCGCTCGCGATCGAGGTGCGCGAGGGGAAGATCGACCGGGCCCTCGCCTCGGCGCTGGCCACCCTCAACCACGCCACCACGCAGGCCACGACCACCGCCGAGCGGCTCGTTCTGGCCCGGCTCGAGGCCGGCTGCGCCGCGCCGATCGGCACGATGGCAGCCATCGACGACGGGCTCCTGTTCCTCACCGCCACGGTCTACAGCCCGGACGGCACCCGCAGCGTCGTGAGCTCTCACGCCGCCACACCCGAGTCGCACTCCCTTGTGCACCTGACCGAGGCGGCCGAGGATGTCTCCGACCGGGTGGCTCGAGACCTGCTCGCGGGCGGCGCTGCCGGGTTCGCCCCGATTGAGGTGACCTCGTGATGACCGCGCGCTACCGGAAGATCGAACCGGCCGACAAGCCGCTGACCGGCTGGCGCGTGCTCGTGCCCCGCGGCGGCCCCTGGGGAGACCACGTCGCCGCCGACCTGCGGGCCAGGGGGGCGCAGCCGATCGTCGCGCCGATGATCAACTTCGCCGCGACCGACGACGCCCCCGCGCTCGACGAGGCCCTGGCCCGTCTCGCCGCCGGCGACTTCGACTGGATGACCGTCACCAGCGCCACCACGGTCGACGTGCTCACCTCTCATCGCGCCGTCGTCGCCTCCGGCACGCGCATCGCCGCGGTCGGCGAGACCACGGCCGCCGCTTTGATGGCCGCAGGCTACCGGGTGGACCTCGTCCCCTCCGAGGACAACTCGGCCCGGGGACTGCTCGAGGAGTGGGAGGCGGCCACCTCAGGCCAGGTGCCGCTGCGCATCCTGACCCTGCGGTCGGAGATCGCCAAGCCGTTGCTGACCGAGGGTCTGCGCCGCATCGGCCACGACGTCTCGTCGGTCGTCGCGTACCGCACCATCGGGGTGCCGGTGGATCAGCGTGTCGTCGCCGATGTCGCGGCCGGCAACGTGCAGGCCCTGCTCGTCACCTCGGGGAGCGTCGCCCAGCAGGTCAAGGACCAGTTCGGCCCGATTCCGGAGACCACCGTGGTGGCGTGCATCGGACCGCGCACGGCGAAGGATGCGGCCGCGATCGGCCTGCGGGTCGACGTGGTGGCCGACGCGCCCAGCGCCGAGTCCCTGATCCAGGCGCTGGTGCACGTGGCCGAGTCCCCCTGAGGTCCCCTCTCCCGGTCGCACCCTTATCCCGGTCGCACCCTCTCCCGGTCGCACCCTTATCCCGCTTCCCCTCCCCGCAAACTTCGTCTTCGTCTTCGTCTTCGTGTTCGTGTTCGTCTTCGTCGCCGAGCCGTGAGTTTGGCCCCTGTTTCTCGCCCGGGGAGGGGCCGAACTCACGGTTCGGCGAGGTTTCGGCGCCGCGTTTCCGCCGTTGGGGAGCAGGCGGCTGTGAGAGGTCAGGGCGTCTTTCAACCGCCGATCCCGTCGGTTCATCGGGCGGGCGGATGGCTGGGTCGTCCCACGAGTAACACCAGCCTCATTCGTAACTATCTGCGAAATACTTTGGTAAATAGTTGAGATAGTCTCGACACCACGTACGCTTTTTGCTAAAATCGGGGCATGGCAGGAGCATCCGCACCGCAGTCACCAGCCGCCCCGGCAGAGGCGGCAGATTCACCTGTGCAGCTGATCCGGCGGGCGGGGTTGGCTGTGGCCGCCGCACTCGACTCCCTGACGTTATCGCGGCTCACCGACACCGACGCCCTGGCCGTCCTTGGCGCGGTGGAGCAGCTCGGCCGCCGGCTCGACGCGGCCAGGGTGTCTACGGCGACGGATGTCGCGGACCGCTCCCGCAGCATCCTCGGCCACGATTCCCTGGCCTGGAAACAGGGGGCCAGCAACGGCATCGACCTGATCACGCGCCTCACCCGGGTCTCCGCCCGCGAAGCGAACCGGCGGGTGCGGCTCGGCGGGAACGTCTCGGATCGCCGGGCCGGCACCAGCATGCTGCCCCCGTACTACCCGACCGTCGCCGCGGGACTCACCGCGGGCGACCTGGGTGTCGACGCGGCCGAGGCCATCGTCACGGCCCTCGACAAGGTCAGCCCGAGCGTCGCCCCCGACGACCTCCTGACCGCGGAACGTGCACTGGTCGCCGCCGCGACCGGCGCCATCACCGAAGAAACAGCGGGGCTGCCGGGGGAGGGGTTCGCGTTCCCCGCGGACCTGATCCGGGGCATGGCCGTTCAGTGGCAGGCGCGCCTCGACCCCGACGGCACCGCCCCGAACGAAGACGTCGCCGAGCCGCGCAGCACCGTCGGGTTCGGCCTGCTCAGGGACGGCCTCTACCCCTTGCGGGGCGCGGTCACGGCCGAGCTGCGCGGCATCATGAACGGCATCTTCGACACCTACCTCTCCGCTCATGCGGCGCCCGCGTTCCCGAGCGCGGAGGAGCAGGCGCTGATGG